>JAOZMU010000448.1 GCA_029934165.1 Bacteroidales bacterium | reverse complement strand
AAAGCTCAACCTGCATAATAAACCCAAAATGGAATTTTTATTTGAGCTTTAAGGCATTGACACATACGACTTTACAGGAACATATCGTTTTTTGAGTTCTTTGCAATGTGCTAAATATCAAGTTGTAAGGGCGAAGTCAGAAACTTGAGTAACTTAGTTCAATAAACTTTACAACATGAAATCTATCATGCGTTAGATATTTTGTAATTCACTAAGTTAGTATAATTTATTCCTTTTTAATAAATATGGCAATAAAACAGATTTAAAATCTTTGTTTATGTCTGCCTCAATCATGTCGATATGATATTGTCCGCATTTTAGTTTTATGTCGCTAACAAATTGATTCATAGACTTTACGTAATCACCTCTAACATCATTTGGGTTTATTTTTACTATTTCGCCTGTTTCCATATCGACAAATTTGTACGGACGATTTTCATATTTGAAACCGCCCTCATGAGTGTGGTCAGTAACATGAAAAAGAATTACTTCGTGTTTTTTGTGTTTCAGGTGTTGCATTGCCGAGAACAATTCTTGGGAGTTTCCAGAATCCATCATATCGCTAAAAATTATAACCAATGAGCGTTTGTGGATTTTCTCAGCAATCAGGTGCAAAGCATCTGCCGCCGATGTTTTTTTGTCCATTTCAACAGCTCCTTCCGCAAGCAAACCTTCGAGCATGGCGAAAAGCATTTTTGCATGAACAGACGAAAGCCGAGCATGGGTATGTGTCTCTATTTCATTGGAAAACAACGACAAACCAACTGCATCGCGTTGTTTGCGCAACATATAAATCAATGCGCCAGCACAAATTGCAGAGAACGCCAGCTTTGTTTGCGTTCGTTTTGTTTTATGCGGAAAAAGCATCGAAGAAGATGTGTCAATAACGATTTGGCTACGCAGATTTGTCTCTTCTTCGTAGCGTTTGACAAAAAGTTTATCCGTCCGTGCAAAGAGCTTCCAATCAATGTGTTTGGTAGATTCGCCCTCGTTGTAAAGACGGTGTTCGGCAAATTCGACAGAAAAACCATGAAACGGGCTTCGGTGTAAACCTGTGATAAAGCCCTCTACAATTTCGCGTGCGAGAAACTCAAAATTGCCAAGTTCTTGATATTGTTGAAAGTCGATAAGGTTTTTCATAAATTTAGTTGGGTTTTTAAGTTGAATAGTAAAAATAATTGGCACTTTTCTAATAAATAGCTTTCTTGGCTTATGTTTAGAATTTTGACCAAATTAATCTATGCCATCATGCGTTGTTTTTACTGGTTCTCTGCCGAATAGCAAATTCCCTTAAATTGTTGTTAATGTCTTAAATAACAAGATGTTAAATGTACGTAATTTTATAAATTTAGTTTATAATCAATAATTTGCTCGGAGTTTTCTTTTTCCAATTTTAACAATCGTTTTTTCACCGGCAATCCGCCGCCATACCCGACAAGTTCGCCGTTACTTCCGATAATTCTGTGGCATGGAATGATAAGACCTATCGAATTTGCTCCGTTTGCAGAAGCAACTGCTCTTACTGCTTTGGGGTTGTTTATCTCTTTTGCCAAATCCATGTAAGATGCTGTTGTACCGTAATTTACATTTATCAGCGCATTCCAAACTTGTTTTTGAAAATTGGTGCCAACAAGTAATGTCGGAATTTCAAAAACTTTTCTGTCCCCGTTGAGATATTCATTTATCTGCTTTCTTGTTTCGCGCAAAATTTCATTGTCTTGTTCAAGATAATCGGCATTTAGTCCTTTTTTAATTCTTTTATCGACAGTTGAACGCATTTTGCGATACCTGAAATCAAGCAGACAAAGTTGATTATCGGACGAACCGAGAATTAGCTCTCCAATTTTGGTTTTATAAAATTGAAAATTTATTTTTTCCATAAGTGCCCTGCTCTTTTTAATATTGAGACAACGATTTAAGGTCTAAGACCTAATTTTCATGAAATGTTTTAGC
Organism: Bacteroidales bacterium; assembly: GCA_029934165.1. Classification (GTDB taxonomy): domain Bacteria; phylum Bacteroidota; class Bacteroidia; order Bacteroidales; family JAOZMU01; genus JAOZMU01. Next base: position 1,895 of record JAOZMU010000448.1, on the reverse strand, counting down.
TGATTATTAACAACTTAGGTTAATAAAAAGTGTAAGAACTTTTGTAAGAGTACTTAATTATTTGACTGAAAATAAGCAACAAATAGCAAATAATGGTATAGGTTAATTTAATCTTCGTTCTAATAGTTCTTCTGACTTTTCAGTAAAGATAAAAAAAACCCGAAAAAATCCAAATAGGTTTTCTCGGGCTTTTTAGTATTTTTGTTCTGTTGTCTTACAGAATAGCGTCCAATTTTTCGGCAAGTACTTTTTTGGGAACTGCGCCAACTTGCTTATCTACAACTACGCCGTTTTTGAAAAATAGTATTGTAGGAATGCTGCGAATACCGTATTTTAATGCTGTTTCGCCGTTTGAGTCAATATCGACTTTTGTTGTAATAGCACGACCTTTGTAATCGTTGCCAATTTCGTCAACGATTGGACCAACCATGCGACAAGGTCCACACCATTCTGCCCAAAAATCAACTAATACCGGAACGTCTGATTTGATGACAACTTCCTCGAAATTGCTATCTGTAACTGTTAATGCCATAATGATTTCTATTTTATTGTAAATAATTATTTGAATTTATTGCTAAGTAAAATGAATTTAATAAAGTAAGCCATTAAAATTCCTAACTAAAACTAAATCAGGCGTAAGCAAAATTATTAATTATTAATTTTCCATTACTATGTTTCATTTTACAAATTGTTTGCCGAATGTAATAACCTGACGAAATGTCAGTCGCAATTTCATTTATCAAAAATATAAATTTTTGTTTGCAAATATAAATTTTATGCTACATTTTTTTTTGCGATTTACACAATTGCAAGAATTGTTTTTTTGTAAATTCGCCAGAAAAAGCGCATGAACTTTTGTAAGAGTACTTATAGCAGGGCTTGTGGTGCAATCTTCGCCTGTTTTTATAGGATACGTTTTTGTCTTTCTCAAATCTATACCGAAATGTTAAACTCAAGTTTTATAGAAAATGAAATTACTATTAAAAAAAATGATAACGGAACATCGCTCTCCTGTGCAATATTTTTTTGATACACCAGACAGAAAAATATTAGTTAACGATTTAATAAACAGTAAAATAACATTGAGATTTTCTGGCGAAATTTCTTGTCTGAAATGCGGTAGGGCTACAAGGAAATCTTTTTTTCAGGGGTTTTGTTATCCTTGTTTTTCGTCGGCACCAGAGGCGAGCGAGTGTATTCTTCATCCAGAAAAATGTCAAGCACACCTTGGATTTGCACGCGATATGCGTTGGGCAGCATCGCATTGCCTTCAAACTCATGTTGTTTATCTTGCCGTGTCTAGCAACCTGAAAGTTGGTGTTACGCGAGCAACACAAGTGCCAACGCGATGGATTGACCAAGGTGCGGTGCGGGCAATTCGGCTTGCCGAAACCCAAAACAGACACACGGCGGGCTTAATCGAAGTTGAGTTGAAGGCGTATTTTTCTGATAAGACAAGCTGGCAAGCTATGCTAAAAAACAAAATTCCTGAAGGTATCGACCTTCTTGAGGAAAAACAACGCGCTTGGGAGTATGTTTCTGACGAATTGAAAGAGTTTTTCACGGAGAATGACAAGATAACGCAAATAGACTTCCCTGTTCTTAGGTATCCAACGAAGGTAAAAAGTATAAATTTTGATAAAACTGCCGTATTTTCTGGTGTTCTAATTGGCATAAAAGGGCAATATTTGATTTTTGAAAGTGGCGAAGTGATAAATATTCGTAAATTTGGGGGCTATAAAATAGAATTAAGCACATAGTGTTATTTATTGGTCTTGTACGTTTGCCTAAATATATGATTATTTTTTTCGGTAATATTTGATATTGTTATTAAACCATATTTCGGCATGTTTCATAAGTAGTTTACAGTCAAAAAGTTCTTCTTGCGTACAAAA
>JAOZMU010000447.1 GCA_029934165.1 Bacteroidales bacterium | reverse complement strand
AGTTTTAGTTAGGAATTTTAATGGCTTACTTTATTAAATTCATTTTACTAAAAAGCGTAAGAACTTTTGTAAGAGTACTTAATAAACAGAAAGTGTCTTTTATTTTTACACACCTAATTTAATTGAAAGATATGGAAGAGCAACATCTAAAGTTTAAAAAGAAATTTATTGAAGAGGCTTCAGAGTTGATAGATAGTTTGGAAAACGACTTGATAAATCTAACTAACGACTTTACAAACTCCAAGATTATTGAAAGCATATTTCGCTGTATGCACACCTTGAAAGGTGTTAGCAGTATGTATGGTTTCGACAAAATTTCGGACATAACACACTTGTTAGAAAATATTTACGACCACGTAGGCGCAGGCAAACTAAAAGTCGATGCTCAAATAATTAGGATAACTCTTGCTACTGCCGATTTTATAAAAACAAACCTCAACGAAGAAAACGATGAAGCAGCTATAAATCAACTGTTTGAACAACTCTCAAATGCAATAAACCAAATTGCTGACGATGTTAACATTAAACCAAAACAGAAAAAAGAGAAGCCCAAACAAAAAGATGGATTTGCTACATGGCTGATTAGCTTTACGCCCAGCGATGGCATTATTGAACGTTGTGTGAATTTGGTTTACACCTTTGGCGATTTGTTTGAGTTAGGCACTTATCGAATAAATAGAAATAAACACAACAGTAATTATTCTATCTATTTATATACCGACAAAAACTACGATGACATTGAGGAAGTTCTCATGTTTATTATTGACGAGTGTAAAATCACAAAAATTGCCGATTACAATATATTTGATGAAGACGAATTGAACAAAAACGTTATCGTTCCGCCAGACAAAGAGGAAACGCCAGTGGAAATTCAAAATATTAATGATGATTTTGCAGCCGAAGAAAAAACAGAAGAAAAGGAAAAGAAGCAATCGCCTGTAAATATTGATGTTTCGGACATAAAAATTCAAAACTTAGTAAGTAGTAAAATACACGTAGATGCCGAGAAGTTAGACGAACTAATGTATTTGGTTAGTGAATTGATTATCACCAATTCGCAGATAAAACTGACCGCAAAAAACAAAACCAATGACGTTTTAAAACCTTTGCTCGAAAAAATTGACAACCTTTCAAAACTGTTTAGAAACAACACATTAAGCCTGCGCCTTATTTCTATTAATGATGTTGTTATTCGTTTCAAAAGATTACTCCACGACTTATCAATAAAACTGGGCAAAGAAGTAGAGTTGGTAACACAAGGAACTGACACAGAGTTAGATAAAAGCACTATTGATGCACTTATTGACCCTTTGATGCACATTATAAGAAATTGTATCGACCACGGAATTGAAACACCAGAAATCCGAGAACAGAGCGGAAAAAAGAGAAAAGGCATCATCAAAATTTCTGCATCGCATTCGGGAAGTTTTGTTTATATCAAAATCGAAGACGATGGAAAAGGAATAAACCCAGAAATTATTCGTCAAAAAGCTATCGAGAAAGGAATAATTTCGGAAGACACAAACCTAAGCGAAAAAGAAATTTACGATTTAATTTTTCTCTCCGGATTTTCTACTGCCGAAAATTTAACCAAAGTTTCGGGGCGTGGCGTGGGTTTAGACGTAGTGAAAAATAAAATCACCGAGTTGAGAGGCGAAGTAGAAATAACATCGAAAATCAACGAAGGCACTTCTTTTACATTGAAACTCCATCAAACGGTGGCAATTCTGGATACTTTGCTTTTCAAATTGGACGATATGTTTTTGCTTGTGCCAATATCAAATGTCAAAGAATGCGGACTGATTGAAAAAAAAATGTTGCAAAGCACCACAGAAACTGTTCCATACAACGAACAATTAATTAGTTACATCGACCTTTATAAAGTTTTCAACATTAAAAAACCAGAACAAAACAGATTGAAAATGATTGTAATCGAGTGGCAGAGAAAAGTATTTGCCATTACTGCCGATTATATTATCGGCGAACATCAGGCTGTCTTAAAATCATTGGGCAAACATTTGAAAAGGCAAGATAAACTAACTGGCGCAAGCATTCTTGGCGACGGAAACCTTGCCTATCTGCTCGATTTGAATGCAATTCAGGCAGTAGTTTAATTAGTGTACACCTATAAACCATGTATTAATACGTATCATTACTGTCGGTATAACTTGAAGCCACACCGTCAGTAGTGTCAATTCACTTAGTAATGGAAAATTAATAATTAATAATTAATAATTAATAATTTTGCTTACGCCTGATTTAGTTTTAGTTAGGAATTTTAATGGCTTACTTTATTAAATTCATTTTACTTAATCTATTAAAAATCAATAATTATGAGGAATTTAACAATTAGCGGAAAACTTCTATTAAGCTTTATTTCATTAATATTAATTGCGGTTGCAATTGGTATCTTCGGATATTTTGGAATTAAACAATCGCAGGACAACATACATGAAATCGGCGTAGTACGACTCCCCAGCGTGAACACATTACAATCAATAAGCATTGCACAAACAGGTATTCGAGCAGACGAAAGAACACTTCTTAATCCGTACTTTACTTTAGAATATCGTAAGCATCAGTATGATATTATACAAGAAGAGTGGGATATTATTGAAGAAAATTGGAATATTTATGAGCCGCTGCCACAAACAAAAGAAGAGGCAATACTTTGGCAAAAATTTATTCCAGCATGGAAGGCATGGAAGAAAAAACATAAAATTGTCATCGACAATGCAAAAATGTTTGATGCCTTTTTAGAGAAAAAACAACACAATAATGATTCGGTTAAAAATCGTCTTACTAAAGAAATAGTAACCTTACATCAAGACAGCCGAGAACAATTTAAAGAAGCCGAAAATTATTTAAAACAGTTGGTACAATTGAATATTCAGGTTGCAAAAGACACAATACTATTAGCAGAAGCAGATGCTAATAGTAACAATACGATGATATTTATTGTTTTGTTAATTGGTATAATCATTGCTTCTGTTTTAGCATTCGGGCTTTCCCGCAATATTGTCATTATTATAAAATCATTAATAAATCAAACCAATAAATTAACTGAAGCAGCAATTAATGGAAATCTTGACCAACGTGGAAAACCAGAGCAAATAAATTTTGAATTTCGTGAGATTATTATCGGAATAAACAAAACCCTCGATACCATTCTTACCCCGATAAACGAAGGAAATCGGATTTTAAGAGCAATTCGAAGAGGCGACTTACGCGAAAAAATGGAAATGGATTATCGTGGCGACCATCAAAAAATGAAAGAAGCTGTAAACGGTGTTCATGCTTGGTTATCAGAATTTATTGTATATGTAACCAAAATTTCTAACGGCGATTTATCCGCAGAAATAGCAAAAGCATCAGAAAACGACCAAATTCACGAATACTTAGTTTCTCTGAAAACCAATATAAGCTCTCTGGTTATTGACACACAAATGCTTGCACAAACGGCTGTAAATGGGCATCTTACAACACGTGCAGACGCATCGAAACACAAGGGCGATTATCGGAAAATTGTTGACGGCGTAAATAATACACTAAATAGAGTTATTGGGCTGATAGACAACATGCCAACACCAGCAATGCTTATAGATAAAGAATTTACGATTCAATACATAAATAAGGCTGGAGCAAGATTAGATAATAAAAATACTAATCAATTAATAGGCACGAAATGTTACGACCATTTCAAGACAAAAGACTGTCGCACAGCTAATTGCGCCTGCTCGCAAGCAATGAATTCAAACCTTGACATAGAAAGAGAAACCACGGCAAAACCCGGAATGGAAGAACTTGAAATTAAGTACCAAGCAATTCCGCTGAAAGATGACAAAGGCGCGATAATCG
>JAOZMU010000035.1 GCA_029934165.1 Bacteroidales bacterium | reverse complement strand
TTGCATCTGCAACAACTTGATACTAAAGGTGTTATTGAAGTCAGAAACTTGAGTTAAATTAAATTATATTTTAAGATGTACAAAATAGCCACGATAATAATTTTTGTTTTCGTCCTATTGCTTCCAGAAGCAAAAGCACAAGTACCAACAGTTCAAGATTGTATGGCAGCAATTCCGATTTGTCGTTCTGTTTATTTTGAGGAAAATGCCTATCAAAATACAGGAAACTATCCAAATGAGATAAGTTCCACAACGTCTTGTTTGTCGTCTGGCGAAGTAAACGATGTTTGGTATGTTTTTACGGTCGTAGAAAGTGGCAATTTATCTTTTAACATAACGCCAAACGATTTGAATGATGATTATGATTGGGCAGTTTTTAATCTAACAATGAATCCGTGTGCAGATATTTTCAATAATTCTACGTTGGAGGTTAGCTGCAACTACTCTGGCGAGCCGGGCATTACAGGTCCAAACGGATATGGTGGAGATAATAATGAGCCTGTTGTTCAGGTTTATGCCGGACAAACTTATGTTATAAATGTCAGTCAGTTTTCACCGTCAATCAATGGGTATAAAATAGAATTCGGAGAGTCCACTGCCTTAATTTACGACAATGAGCCTCCGGCACTTCGGAGTACTGTTGGGACAAACGCTTGCGGAACAGATAAAGTAACTGTAAGTTTTACGGAAAATGTGCAATGTGCGACTGTCGAAGAGGCAGATTTTGTGCTGACAGGTCCGGCTGGAGTTTATGATATAACAAACATATCTTCACCGTCTTGCGAGGTTGGAGCGTCTTATGGCATGACATACATCTTGACCTTTTCGCCGGTTTTTGAAATGGGCGATTATACTTTACTTTTCGATGCAAATGCCTCAGGCTCTGTGTTTGACAATTGCGAAAACACCGCTCCAACAAATTCTATCGACTTTCAAACCCAGTCGCCGATTGATTTAGTCTCAGGCAAAAATAACATTACTTGCCATGATTTTGACGATGGAACAATAACCATAACACCATCAAACACTTACGGCGATGTTCTGTATTCCATAGATGACGGTGTTAATTTTCTTGATAATGGTGGCGTTTTCACAGGCTTAACTGCTGATAGTTATTATGTTATGGTAACTGATGATGCAGGTTGTCCGGCCACTTCCAATGTTATTACGATTGCAAATCCAGACCAATTGAGTTTTTCGTCCATCGAAGTTGAAGATGTTGTTTGCCACAATGAAAACAACGGAACTATTGCAACTCAGGTAGTTGGCGGAACAGGCTCAAATAGATATTCTTTAGATGGTTCGACATTTTTGGCAAGCCCATCTTTTACGTCTTTGGCAGACGGAAATTATGTTGTCGAAGTAAAAGATGTCAACAACTGTACTATTTCATCGGAAACTGTGGAAATTAAAAACCCGCCAGCTCTCGAAGTTACGGATACTATTCTAACTAATTTGCTGTGTCATAACGACTTTACTGGAAGTTTACAACTTTTTGCGCAAGGCGGAACAGGAAACGTGGAGTTTTCTTTAGATGGAGCTACACCGCAAAACAATGGTCTGTTTGGAGGGCTTTCGGCGGGCAATTATCAAATCGTAGTTACCGATTCTAACAATTGTACCGTTCCACCTGTCAATCTTGTTGTTACCGAACCAGATACAATTACATTACTTTTGTCTGGTAACGATATTTTATGCCATGGCGATAGTACCGGAAATATCCAAATGAATGTTTCCGGCGGCACTTTGGGTTATAATTATTTATGGTCAAATGGTTCAGAATCAGAAGATTTAACAGACCTTCCGTCAGGCGAATATAGCGTTATTATGCAAGATGCAAACAACTGCGAAGTGCGCGATACCATTGAGCTTTTGCAACCAGAAACTCCAGTCTCTTTTTTAACCGCGTCCAAGCATCTAAAATGTAAGCACAACACCAACGGCGAAATTGTTTTGAGTGTCGAAGGTGGAACGCCAGATTATAGTTTTTTGTGGTCAACGGGTTCCGTAAATCAAAGCATAAACAATTTACCAGCAGGAGTTTACGAGTTTCAAATTACCGATGCTCATGGCTGTGTTTATGAGGGAAAAGACACCGTTTACGAATCGACTTTTTCTTTCAACAATAACACCACCAAAGTAAAAAATGTAAATTGTTATGCCGGAAACGATGGCGAAATAAATTTGTCGATGGTTGGTGGCGACCGACCATTTGAGTTTGTTTGGTCGGACGGAAGCCAAACCGAGGACTTACAAAACCTGATTGCAAATACATATTATGTCGTTGCGATAGATACGAATGGCTGTCGGATAGATACTTCGTTTGTTGTCAGCGAGCCAGACGCGCCACTGACAACATATAGTATATTTACTAATGTAAAATGTCGCCACGGACGCGACGGAACAATAGATTTATCGGTTTCTGGCGGTGTTGAGCCGTATTATTATGAGTGGTCAAATACCTTGCAATCCGAAGATATTGAGATGCTTACGGCGGGCGAATATATCGTAGAAGTGAAAGATGCCAACCGTTGTATAATTCACGACACAATTGTAATTGCCCAACCAGACGAAGTTCTTGCAGTCGAAAAAAATCAAACAAATGTTTTGTGTTACGGAGAGCCAACGGGAGCCATCGATTTGTATGTTTCTGGAGGCATTTCTGGTTATTCTTTTTTATGGTCGAATGGCGCGATAACCGAAGATATTGTAAATGTTGTGGCAGGCGAATATCTTGTAGAAATTACCGATGCAAATGGCTGTGTCAAAACCGATAGCATCGAAATTAATCAACCTCAATTTCCTGTTTTGTATAAAGATTTGGCAATCGACCATGTAAAATGTTTTGGCGAAAATAATGGAGCCGTAAATATGAATATTTCCGGCGGAAGTTTTCCTTACGATATTTATTGGTCAACAAATGACACAACCGAAAGCATTGATACTCTTGTTGCTGGCGAATATTCGTTGCAAATTATTGATGCAAATTCTTGCCAATATGATACTACTTTTATCATCGCGCAGCCAGCTTTGCCACTTGCTTTAGATTTAGATGTCAATCATGTTAGTTGTTTTGGCGGACACGATGCCAGAATCGAACTTAATGTAACAGGCGGAACATCAGATTATGAGTATCTTTGGGCAAATGGACAGACAACAAATCTATTAGAATATCTGAGTGCCGACACTTTTTCGGTTGTTGTTGTCGATGCAAATGGATGTCAGAAAAAAGATACTGTAATTATCACTCAATCAGATACTTTGGTGCAGTTGGAAGAGCAGGTAGTCAATGTTTCGTGCAAAAACGGAAACGACGGCGAAATACGTGTTGTTGCCTCTGGTGGTGAGCCGCCATATACTTACAATTGGTCGAATGGAGCAACCCAAGCAACGATAACTTCTTTATCTGTAGGCGAGTACACGCTCGAAGTTGCAGACCAAAATGGATGTATGGTTATTGAAACTTTTACTGTCAACCAACCCGCTTTCCCGATAGAAATAGTGCGACCAAACTTATACAATATTAATTGTTACGATGGAAACGATGGAAGTATAGAAATTTCTATTGATGGCGGAAGTGCGCCATTTTCCTTTAACTGGTCGAATGGTGCTACTACTGAAGATGTAACTGGGTTGTATATTGGGAGTTATCAAGTTGTTGTTGTCGACGCTAATTTATGTGTCGATTCTGCCGATTACACATTAACACAACCCGATTCTGCCGTAATACTTTCATTTGCAGTAACAAATGTGGCATGCAATGGCGGTTCAGACGGTTCAATAGATATGTCTGTTGAAGGAGGTGTTCGTCCGTACGATTATTTATGGTCTAACAATGCTACTACTCAGGATATTATGAATTTGAGCGAAGGACTTTATACAGCAACAGTAACCGATGCAAATGGCTGTGTAACGGTCGATTCGCGGTTTGTGAACGAGTCTGTTATTTTATCTTTCGTAGAGAAACCCGTAAATTGTCATGGCGGAACAGACGGTAGTTTAAATCTTTCTGTTTATGGCGGAATTCCAAGCTATTCCTACGTTTGGTCAACAGGAGCAATAACTCAAGATATTTATGATTTGCCAGCAGGCGAATATTCTGTAACCGTAACAGATAATTCTGGCTGTGTCGAGATGGCAACAGGGACAATCACCGAGCCAGCCTACGATTTATCTATCGTGCAAGGCAGAATATCAGATGTAAACTGCCGAGGCGGAAACGACGGAGAAATAGAATTGTTTGTTGGTGGCGGAACAGAGCCGTATTTTTATAGTTGGTCTAATAACGATAAAACAAAAAACGTTGATAGCCTGACTATTGGGCAATATCACGTTTTTGTTACCGACACAAATGGTTGCAAAACCGACACATTTTTTGTTGTCAGCCAACCCGATTCTGTTTTGGAATTGCAATTAATACCCGAAAATATTAGCTGCCACAACGAACCAACAGGAAAAGTATTTTCTTCGGTTGCTGGTGGTACGCGAGATTATTTTTATCAATGGTCGAATGGAGAAACAACTCCGTACATTTCGAGTTTGACAAATGGTACATACAGCTTAATCGTTACCGACAAAAATGGTTGCACAAAGCAAGACAGCATTCGGTTGGTTCAGCCCAACGAGCCAATTCACTTAGACTTTGACGATTACCACGTAAACTGCAAAAACGATTCCTCTGGATTTATAGATTTGACGGTTTCGGGAGGTAGCGTTCCTTACGAGTTTCTTTGGTCGAATGGAGAAACAACCGAAGATGTTGCCGATTTGAAAGCCGGCGTTTACGATGTTTTTGTAACCGATGGAAATGGTTGTGTAAGAAGTAATTACGTAGTGATTGAACAGCCAACTTTTAAGTTTAAAATTGCCAATTCGCAAATAACAGATGTGGACTGTTTTGACCAACGCTCAGGTTCAATACTTTTAATGGTTACTGGAGGTATCAAACCTTATGAATTTACTTGGTCGACAGGCTCGAAAAATGAAAACCTATATTCCATTAAAGCAGGTAGTTACACTATTCTTGCAGTAGATGCCAATCTTTGCACATTCGATAGCACTTTTGTTGTTACTCAGCCAGATTTACCGCTTGATTTAGAACTTATAAAAGCAAACAATCTTTGCAGCGGAAACGCCAATGGCACAATAGATATTTCTGTTTCGGGTGGTGTTTTGCCTTATAATTATTTATGGTCTAACGGCGAGAAGACACAGAATATCAATAGTTTAACATCTGGCGAATATAGCGTTCTTGTAACAGATGAAAATAATTGCACTATATCGGATACGGTTGAAATTATTGAGCCAGCCCCGATTGTGAGCCAAAATACAAAAACAGATATTTTATGCTTTGGCGGCACAAACGGTGCTGTAAACCTGAGTGTTAGTGGCGGACTTCCTCCTTATAATTATTTATGGTCGAATGGCGCACAATCGCCAGGTATTTTTGGTCTTGAAGCAGGATATTATACAGTAGCAATAACAGACAATAATTTATGTGCAAAAACAGATACCATAATAATCTTACAACCTTTTGAGTTACAATTGTTTCCTTCGGTATATTATAGCTGTCATGGAGCCAAAGATGGTTCGATAGATTTGGAAATACTGGGCGGAATTTTGCCTTACGACATACGATGGTCAACAGACGAAACAACGCCAGACATACAGAATCTTTTAGATGGTCGGTACGATGTAACTATCAGAGATGCAAACAATTGTCTTGTCGAGCAATCTATTGAGGTTGTCGAACCCGAAGAACTCGACATAGCTCCAAACATTGTTCCGGCAAGTTGCGATATTGTTCACAACGGAAGCGTAGAACTAAATGTGCAAGGTGGCACTTCGCCATATTTGGTCGTCTGGACAGATTTCTCGACTGATAACGATTTTTTATCCGACTTGCAAGCCGGCGTTTATCCTGTCGAAATTACGGATAGCCACGATTGTAAAATTGAAAAAGAACTCGAAATAGAGATTCTGTACGAAACTTGTTTTGAGATTGTTAACTCGTTTACACCAAACGACGATGGCATAAACGACACTTGGATAATGAGCGGAATAGAGCTTTTTCCTGAAGCTGTTATTGAGGTTTTCGATAGATTTGGCAAAAAAGTAGCTTCGTTGCGGGCAAATAGCGAAAACTGGGACGGAACATTCAACGGAAAACCGCTGCCGATGGGCACATACTATTATATCATAAACCTAAACAACCCAGAACGAAAACCTGTTTCTGGCACAATTTCAATTATTAGATAAGGTTTAATAAATTAAGCATAAATATAAAAACTTAAATTACCGACATGAAAATTCGTATAATATTTATTATCATTCTGAGTAGTTTATTTATTACGGAAAAAGCCCAAGCACAAGGGCAGGCAAACAACTGGTATTTTGGCGATTATGCCGGAATAACATTCAATTCGGGTTCGCCGGCGTTGCTCTCTGGTAGCGGAATGACAATTCTCGAAGGCTGCGCATCAATATCCGATGCAGACGGAGATTTGCTGTTTTATACGGACGGAATGAAAGTGTGGAATAGTAATAATATTATTATGTCTAATGGCTTAGGTTTGCTCGGCGACCCATCTTCGACCCAGTCGGCTGTAATTGTTCCGCAACCTTCAAACGCCGACAAGTTCTTCATTTTTACTGTCGATGCTTGCCAAAACGGGCTTGCCAACGGAATGAATTACTCCATCGTCGATATGACTGAGGGTGGGGGACTTGGCGCAGTAACAACAAAAAATGTTCACTTGCAAGATATGGTGGCAGAGAAAATCTCGGCAGTTTTACATTATAATAACCGTGATATTTGGGTAATAACACACGGCTATCATAATAATAATTTTTATTCTTACCTAATAACCGCCGATGGATTGCAAGATACGCCCGTAATTTCAAGCACAGGCTCTATTCACACAGGGTCAAACGACCCATACGATATGTGCGGCGAAACGGGAAGCTCGCGTGGATACATAAAAGCATCGCCAGACGGCAAAAGACTTGCGCTGGCTATAACAAAAAGCGATTTAGTTGAATCCTTTAAATTTAATAACCAAACAGGAGGGCTACGATTCGAAAATTCGCTTTCGATTATTGAGCCTTACGGTGTAGAGTTTTCGCCGGACGGAAGCAAAATGTACATCTCGACATGGATGCGAAATGGAACATCAAAATTATATCAGTTTGATTTGAATAATTCAAATAATCAAGTCGAATTAGGTTCATCAAATTTCAATAATTTTGGCTCGGTGCAGGTTGGTCCCGATGAAAAAGTTTACGTCTCTCATACATCGACTTCTCTTGGCGCAATTGCTTCGCCAAATGAGGCTGGCACAGCTTGTAACTACAATGCTTCGGCTATTAATTTAGGTGCGATGTCCAATTTTGGGTTGCCAACATTTATCCAAAGTTATTTTTTTACGCCTCAATTTGCGTTTGAGAATATCTGTTTTGGCGAGACAACAAATTTTACTATCGGTACGACAACCGATTTGCTTTCCGTAAGTTGGGATTTTGACGACCCTGCCTCCGGCACAGCAAACACGTCTTCGATTTTTAGTCCTTCTCATGTTTATTCTTCGGCAGGAGAGTATGAGGTTGAGCTTATTACGAGCTTTGTCAACGGACAAATTGACACGGTTGTTCGTGTTGTAAATATTTATAATCCTACCGTAGATTTGGGCGAAGACCGCATTCTTTGTGGCTCTGGCTTGCTTGATGCAGGAGCCGGATTTGCCAGTTATCTGTGGTCTGATGACAGCGAAACACGCAAATTGTTTGTCAACACAAGCGGAACATATTCTGTCGAGATAACAGATGTAAGTGGCTGTACAGCAACCGATGAGGTTGTTATTACGGTTCACCCAAAACCCGAATTTACATCAATCATCACAAACAATGGCTGCAACTCGCAAAACAATGGCTTCGTAACTCTTTCGGGGTCATCGGGTTTAGCTCCTTATGAGTTTTCGTTGGATAATGCCACATTCACAACCGACCCTGTTTTTGTAAACCTCGCGCCGGGTAATTATTCGGCTTATATTCAAGATGATAGAGGCTGTGTAAATTCTCAGGCTTTTACAATTCTCAATCCACCAGCAATTCGCTCGACAGTTGTTTCAACGCCGGTAACTTGCTTTGGCGGAAACGATGGTGCAATAAATTTGACCCCGCTTGGAGGCACGCCAGATTATACTTTCGAGTGGTCTAACACAGAAATTACGGAAGATATTTCGGGCTTAGTTACTGGAAATTATACCATTACGATAACAGATGCAAACAACTGTACGATGATGAAAGTTATCGAGGTTGAAACGCCCGACTCAATAAAACCAAATTTCGCAATAGAAAATCTGAAATGCAAAGGAGATACGATTGCTCAAATCGAGGTTTTGCCTTCGGGCGGAACTGCCGGATATTCTTTCCTTTGGGGTGATGGCGAAACAACGGCTTTGATTACCGATTTAACTTCAGGTAGTTACACTGTTCAAATAACAGATGATGCAGGCTGCGTAGAAAGTTTTGACACGGAAATCTATGAGCCGTATTTTTACTTTGACGTAAATAACACTAAGATATATAAAACCAAATGTCATGGCGGCGAAGATGGCGTTATAGACCTGACTATGAGCGGTGGAACAGTGCCGTATTCTTTCGAGTGGTCGAACGGCGATTTTATCGAAGATGCAGATAGTCTTCCGGCTGGAACTTACGAAGTCCTTGTTACTGACGCTTTTGGGTGTGTCGTAGATTCGGCTTTCACAATTACCGAGCCGGCAGTAATGTTGGCAACTACCATAGATTATGACAATGTTTTATGCACAGGCACGGCAACAGGAAGCGCAAATCTTTTAATCTCGGGTGGCGATGCTCCGTATCAGGTTTTATGGTCTAATTCTGTTCAGAATGAGCTTAATAATGAGCTTGTTGCAGGTCAATATTTTGTTTCTGTTGCCGATACAAATGGTTGCGTGGTTCAAGATTCCGTTACAATTTCCGAACCGGCTGATAGTCTGGTTCTTAGCCTCACAAAAACAGATATTGTTTGTTACGATTCACTGACAGCAACCATAGATTTAACCATAACTGGAGGCATAACAGATTATTCGTTTTTATGGTCGAACGGCGCAACGACAGAGGATATGCAAAGTGTTGGAGCTGGAAAATACACCGTAATTGTAACAGATTTGAATGGTTGCCAAAAAGCAGATAGTATTATCGTTGAGCAACCACAATTTCCTATTCAAATTAATAACCTGATACAGAATAATATAACTTGTTTTGGTTTCGATGATGGAGCTATCGCGTTAGATGTTTCTGGCGGTACTGCTCCTTACGATTTGCTTTGGAACACAAACGATACAATTTCAAATATCGACACGCTTACTGCGGGCTTTTATTCGCTACATATCACCGATGCAAATGGCTGTAACACAGATACAACATTGGAAATAATTCAGCCCACTGCTCCGTTATCGCTTGCTTTCGATGTTATCAATGTCGATTGTCGAAACAATAATTCGGCACAAATTGATATGACTGTTTTGGGCGGCACTCCAAATTATAATTTCTCATGGTCGAATGGCGCAGTAATCGAGGATTTGGTAAATCTTGAGGCAGGAAAATATTATATTAATCTTGAGGACGATTACGGTTGTACAATACAGGATAGTGTTGAAATTACGCAGCCAGAAGAAGTCTTTTCTGTTATATCTTTGGTTGATAATGTTTTATGCCATGACGAAAATTCTGGAAACATCTCTCTTGAGCTTTCTGGTGGGACGTTGCCATATTCTGTAAATTGGAATAATGGAGAAACATCAGAAATCTTATCTGACTTAGTAACAGGCACTTACATTGCAACTATTGTCGATGCAAATCTTTGCGAGATTGATACAACCATTTATATTTCGCAGCCTCAATTCGAGCTTTCCGTAATCAATATCGAAACCCAAAATGTACTTTGCCACGGAACAAGCGGTGGTTCGATTGAAATGTCTTTGGTTGGAGGAACTTCGCCTTATACTTTTTTATGGTCGAACAACGAAACGTCCGAAGATATTGACACACTTTTTGCCGGCACATATTCAATTGTCGCAACCGATGCCAATGGCTGTTTATTAGACACTTCGTTTATTCTGTCGGAGCCACCAACAGCCATGCAACTGTCTTTGGCACAGACAAATGTCGATTGTCATGGGGTTGATAACGGAACAATAGATTTAACTGTTGTCGATGGAAATTCGCCGTACAGCTTTTTATGGTCGAATGGCGCAATGACCGAAGATTTGACAGACCTTTCGCCGGGCGTGTTCGAGGTTGTTGTAACAGATGATAATGAATGTGAGGCAGTTGTGTCAACAGAAATTTCGGCTTCGATACAAATTACCGCAACAGAAATCCCTGTAAGCTGCATCGGTCGCAGCGATGGCGGATTGGACGTTTCCGTTTCTGGCGGAAATCCGGGCTATACATTTGTTTGGTCGGACGGAACAACTGTAACAGAGGATATTACCAGCCTGCCAGCCGGACACTATTCTATCGAAGTTACCGATAACAGTGGTTGTACCGAAGTTCAGGATTTTATTGTAACCCAACCCGACTATGAGTTAAATATTTCAAACTTCGATTTATCAAATATAAATTGCCGAAATGGCAGCGATGGACAAATTGATATTGATGTTTTCGGTGGAACTTCGCCTTATAATTTTGAGTGGTCTAATAATGATACTGAGGAAGTTGCTGACAGTCTGAGTATTGGAACTTTTTCTGTTGTCGTAACCGATGAAAGAGGTTGTCAGACCCAAGGCGAATATTTGTTGACAGAGCCAGATTCGATAGTTGAAGTTGCCTTTGCACCAAACGAGGTTTTGTGTCATGGCGATGCAACAGGAACGATAGATTTATCGGTAGTTGGCGGCATACGTCCTTATAATTATTTATGGTCTAATGATGCTGAAACTCAAGATATTAATGGTCTTGAATCGGGCGTTTATACGGTAGTTGTAACCGATGATAACGGTTGCATTCTGACTGATAGTATTGAGGTTTTTCAGCCAAATGCAGCAATCGAAATGTCTTTCACAAAAATAGATTTAGTTTGCACAGGAGACACGGTCGGTTCTGTCGATTTGACTGTTGTGGGTGGTGTTTCGCCTTACGGCTATCTGTGGTCTAACGATGCAGAAACAGAGGACTTATTTCACCTGACGGCTGGAGTTTACATGATTACCATAACCGACCAAAACAACTGCGTTGCCATTGATAGCGTGGTTATCGAGCAACCAGCATTTGGGCTAGATTTTACAAACTTTTCTTCAACCAATGTCGATTGCTTTGGAAATGAAACTGGCTCTATCGAACCAGAAGTTTCTGGCGGTGTCGAGCCATACAATTATATTTGGTCAAACGGAGTAGAAAATATCGGATTAGAAAATATTTCGGAAGGAGATTATGAATTATCAATAACAGATGTTAATGGCTGTACGTTAGATACTTTGGTGCAAATCACTCAGCCCGAAACTGCGTTAGAGGCTTCTCTTTCGGTTTTGGATAATGTATGTTTTGGAGCAAACGAAGGCGAAATAATCCTCGAAATTGACGGTGGAACACCAGATTATCAAATACTTTGGTCGAATGGTTCTACCGAGCAAAATCAAAGCGGATTATCATCTGATGATTATAATGTAACTATCACAGACTTAAATGGTTGTGTTGTCGAGCAGGAAACGTCTTTGGTGCAGCCAAACAACATAGAAATCGAGAAAAGTATTGTCGATGTTCGTTGCAACGGAGGAAACGATGGCTCAATCACAATAAATATTACTGGCGGTGTGCCTCAATATTCTTCTTTATGGTCGAATAGTTCTACGGCTCACAGTTTGGAAAACCTTGTCGCTGGCGAATATAGCCTTATAGTTACAGATGAAAATGGTTGTATAAAAAATGATACGGTAGTAATAACCGAGCCTTTTGAAATTACAACAGAGTTTGAATTTGCCATTAGTTGTTCCGGCGACACAGATGGCATAATTGATATGGGCGTTTTTGGTGGAACTCAGCCTTATGCAATAGTTTGGTCGAACCACGAAACCACAGAAGATTTGTCGGAGCTTTCGCAAGGAGAATATCATGTAAGTATCACAGACATAAATAATTGCCTACACGAAGCCAGCGTAATGTTGCTCGAACCAGACCCACTTGTTTTGAACACAATCGTTGTCGATGCAAGTTGCGAGATAAAAGAAAACGGAAGTATAGAATTGGCAGTACAGGGTGGAACAGAACCGTATATTTACGCATGGAGCAATAATTCTGACGAGCCAAAATTAGAAGATTTGGCAGCCGGAATTTATTCAATCACAATTACAGATGCCCATAACTGTCAGACAAGCAAAGATGTACACATAAATTTATTGTTCGATGCCTGCGTCGAGACTTTCAACTCGTTTTCGCCAAACGACGATGGAGTAAACGATGTTTGGATGATTGAGGGCATTGACTTATTTCCCGATGCAACCATTCAAGTTTTCGACCGTTATGGAAAACTGCTCGTTTCATATCGTGGCGATGATGACCCTTGGGACGGAACATTTGGTGGCGGACGCTTGCCACTTGGTACGTATTATTATGTGATAAACATAAATCACGCAGGAGTTGCACCTGTTTCTGGTTCTGTTACAATAATTAGATAAACCAAAGCCCAAAAACTATTGGACAAAAAAACAACTGATATTAACTATTTAATAGTTGATTATCTGCATGTTAGGAATTTGTTATTTCTTAATAATCAATTATCTTGGATAATAGCAAAAATATAACCTGAAAAATAATAATACATTGATTATTAATTGACTCAAGTTTCTGACTTCGCCCTTATATCCTGATATTTAACACATTGCAAAGAACTCAAAAAACGATATGCTTCTGTAAAAATTCTTTAATACTTTTCTATTTATTTTTATTTTTACTTTCTATATATCAACGATTTATCTAAATAAAGATAGATTGCTAATTATTACTTATACCCTACAATAACGGCATTTTAACCTGTTTTGCAAGACTTTTATACTTTTCTTTTCTTTCAGGTTTATCATTTAATTCATTATGTCAAAGAGCTTTAAGTTATTTTTAGTTTACAAAAGATAACAATCTAACTTTTAAAAGAATTTAACGAAAAAACAGAATAATTTTTATTATTTCTTTGGCGATTTTTTTGTTTTGACTATCTCTATATTTTTGCATTTTCATCAATTTGTCCAAACATCTTTTGTATTTTTTTTGTGTATCTTTAGCTCGTTTTTTTCTTTCTATATAATTTGCTAGTGTTATTAAACATAAAAAAGACAATAATATTAGTGTTATAATACATATAAATACTAATAAAACTAAAATTATTATATCATCTCCTTTCATAACTTCTTTATTTTTTAAAAAAAAGAGAGACTTCTAAATCCCTCTTTTTCATTGTTTTTTAGAAACCATATATACCCATCAAGACAATTGCATTGCTGCCTGTCGCCGACATGTGATACATCTCTCCGTTCACTTCTTGAAAAAACTCGATACTTGCAAATGCCATTTGTTCCACATAACCAGAATTTGTAGCAGGTTCTATATTCGCTTCAATACTAATTTGATCAAGATTTAACGCTTCTTCACCTTTTGCAACCAATTCTTCTGCTGTTACAATTTGATACTCAGGAACTTGTGGAATATCTGCTTTTGCATTCAATCCAAAACTGTTTAAACTTGGAATGCACAAAATAACTAATTTCACTTTTAAGTGTGTCGCTCCTTTTGCCCATGAAACATCATTCATTCCAACATTTCCAATCTGTAAACTTATGCTTTCCGGTTCGAACTTTAAATTGAAATTTGTATTGATTTGAGACTCCAACGTCGGCATGTTTCATAAGTAGTTTACAGTCAAAAAGTTCTTCTTGCGTACAAAAT
>JAOZMU010000446.1 GCA_029934165.1 Bacteroidales bacterium | reverse complement strand
TTTGTCTTAAAACATATAGGGTACAAAATAATCAATTATTAACATCCCAGTCTAAAACCTATTTTTCATGAAACGTTTAAGCTGTTAATTAACAACTTAGGTTAATAAAAAGCGTAAGAACTTTTGTAAGAGTACTTATTAGAACAACGACCAAATCTGTTGAATAGCAAATGTTTATCTCAATATTGATAAATGCAGGTAATTTAAACAAAAAAAATATTCATTTCTGGAGTCGGGTAAATGTGTGATTTTCACATATTACTCGACTTTTTTTTACGATAAAATTTTATTAACAACAATGACGCAAAACTACCAAGAATTGCACCGAAAATGTTTGCAAAAACATCAAGAATATCGAACACCCTGTTGATAGTCAGGAACTTTTGAGCTATTTCTATCAAAAAACCATAAATACTTGCCGAAAAAATTATTACGATGCTTTGCGAAAATGATTTTGAAACGTTATTTTTTTTATAATTTTCTAACGTAAATGTAAGTGTCATAAGCGAATACAAGCAACAATGAACCAATTTATCAAAATGCTCAAAGAATAAAATATCAGCTTGTAAAGATGATTTTGGCATAATACTCAAAACGAAAATTGCGATAGACCAAACTGTGGAAATCGGATAATTTTTCAGGAGTATTATTATATTTATGTAAAAATTTTTCATTCCTAAGGTTTGAAGCTACAAATATTGTAATTTTACGATAATTTTTTAGTTTAACAAAATTTATTCAGAAACTAACGTTTGCAAATTGGAATTTTCGGATTCAGAAATAGCATAAAAAACAGATACTTATGGAAGAGGTAATTCGTGTTGAAACATTTGTTGGAAACGAAAACCCAAAATTAAAGTCCATTATCAATAAACTTCGGGAAGTCGTTTTTGTAATTGAGCAAAATGTTTCTCAGGATATTGAATTTGACGAGTTTGAACAAAGCTCGAAGTATTATTTAATGTACTTGAACGATTTGGCAGTAGCAACAGCACGATGGCGCGAAACATCAGAAGGCGTTAAGATTGAACGATTTGCAGTACTGAGCAATTATCGAAACAAAAAACTTGGACAGCGACTCCTGAAAATTGTCATGGACGAAATCCTACAAACAAACAAGCAAATGTATATGCACGCTCAAAAAGTCGCCATGAATATTTATTTAAGAAACGGCTTTATCCCTGTTGGTGAGATGTTTATGGAAGCCGATATTGAGCATTTTAAGATGATTTATAAACCAGACTAAAAAAATTGTGACCAATCCATTAAAAGCTCTTGTTGGGCAAACTGCCGTTTATGGCTTGAGTAGCATTGTTGGGAAGTTGTTAAACTATTTATTAGTACCACTTTACACCCGAATTTTTGCTCCCGAAGAGTATGGAGTAGTAACAGAGTTGTATGCTTATGTCGTTTTCTTGATGATTGTACTTACGTATGGAATGGAAACTGCGTTTTTTCGGTTTTCGGACACCCGCGAGAAAATGAAAACAGCATACAACGCAGCAATGATACCGCTTTTGGCAACATCGAGTTTGTTTGCCGCTGCCGTACTTCTTTTCGATACTCAAATTGCGGCGGCACTCGGATACTCAGGAAACGCCGAATATATTCGTTGGTTTGCCATCATCATTGCCGTCGATGCGCTTGTGGCTGTGCCGTTTGCACGTTTACGCCGACAAAATAAAGCTCTTAAATTTGCAATTTTTCGATTAATAAATATCGGAGTAAACATTGGGTTAAATTTGTTTTTCTTGGTTTTATGTCCTTATTTACTGCGAGTTAACCCAGATTCTGTTTTGTCCATAATTTATTCGCCATCCATCGGCGTAGGTTATATTTTTATTTCTAATCTGATTGCCAGCCTTTTGACACTAGTTTTGTTTTTGCCAGATATTTTGAAAATAGAACTCAAGATAGATAAAAAAACAACACGAGCAATGTTAATTTATGGTATTCCGTTGTTAGTTAGCGGTTTAGCTGGTTCGGTGAACGAAGTTTTAGACCGCGTTTTGCTAAAACATTTTTTGCCCGAAACAAGCAACACAATGGAACAAATCGGTATTTATGGCGCAAACTACAAAGTCGCAATTCTGATGACGCTTTTTATACAGACATTTCGGTACGCTGCCGAGCCGTTTTTCTTTGCGCATTACAAAAACAAAAAATCGCTCGGAATGTATGCCGATGTGATGAAATATTTCATCATTTTTGGGTTGTTTATTTTCATCGGAATAATGCTCTATATTGATGTTATTAAGCACTTTATAGACGCTCGCTATCATTCCGGAATTGGAATTGTTCCTGTTTTGCTAATGGCAAATTTATTTCTCGGCATTATTTTTAATTTATCTATTTGGTATAAATTAACCAGCAAAACTAAATTTGCAATACTGATTTCTGGCTTTGGAGCGTTGATAACCATAATATTAAATGTTATTTTTATTCCAATAATAGGTTATTGGGCATCGGCTTGGGCAACCTTTGTTTGCTATTTTTCAATGATGATTTTATCATTTTTCATCGGACGCAAACACCTGCTTGTTCCGTATAATTTGAAGGCTATAATAATTTATATTAGTTTGGCAATGAGCATATTCGGAATAAGTTTACTCATTCGTCCAGAAAATTTAGTCTTGCGCTATTTTATCAATACTTGCCTTCTTTTCGTATTTTCTTTCATTATTTATAAAAAAGAAGTCAGAAAATTATTACAAAAAAAGTATCAATAATTTGCATCGCAAGAATCATCAAATCAGAAAGATAGCATAAAAATTACATTCAAAATATTTCGATATGGAAATTGATAAATCCATTATAGCCTATTGTGTTGGCTGGAAATTTTCCGGCAATAGTTTGTGTTTCATCAACGAGGCAAATTATTTCTTGGACGAAATAACCTTGCCAAAGCCAGAAGACCTTGAAAAAGAGACAGATAACGACATTATTCCCTCGTTTGAAACCTCAAAAGAAACATGGGCTTTTTTGAGCGGTATTTTAGATAATTATGGCTATGTGGCAACACCATATTACGAAAATTCTGAAC
This sequence comes from Bacteroidales bacterium, assembly GCA_029934165.1. GTDB lineage: Bacteria > Bacteroidota > Bacteroidia > Bacteroidales > JAOZMU01 > JAOZMU01. The sequence continues at coordinate 839 of JAOZMU010000446.1, read as the reverse complement.
CGCGAGTTGGTATTTATCTCAAACGCGATAAACTACTTGCGTTTATTTGCAATTTCGTTACAGTTCCTTATCATACTAACCTGATAGACAGGATAGAATGGCACGGAAACAATGCCCTCGATTTCTTAGGGCGTATTTTTGAGCATTCGCCTTTGAGACTTAAAAAGCATTTTATTTTTTACAAAAAAATCGCTACTTGGGTTCCAACTAATTCATATTTCGAGAGTTGGCAAAAATTTGCGTTTCAATTTGCACGCACACGTCCAGACGCTGTTCCGCCATATAAAATGCGAGTTTCAGATAGCGGTTACGACCTGACTATCTTAGAGTTAGTAAAAACTGTTGGCGATGTTCGGTTTTATGAAACAGGCATAAAAGTAAAACCAAATTTTGGTATTTATTTCGATTTAGTGCCACGAAGTTCGCTATCGAAAACAGGCTATATTTTAGCAAATTCTGTCGGCATAATAGATAGAACCTACACCGACTCAATAAAAGTCGCACTACGAAAAATTGACAGCAAAGCTCCTGATATTGAGCTACCTATGCGCTTGGTGCAGCTCGTTCCCCGGCATATTATTCATGCCGATTGGACAGAGCTACCAGATTTGGACGACACCGACCGAGGAGCTGGCGGTTTCGGAAGTACAAATAAATAATTAGAACGAAGATAAAATTAACCGATACCATTATTTATTGTTTATTTTCAGTCAAATAGTAAATAGTTGTATCAATTAAAAAGTAAGGTCTAAGACCTAATTTTCATAAAATGTTTTAGCTGACTATTAACAACTTAGGTTAATAAAAAGCGTAAGAACTTTTGTAAGAGTACTTACATG
>JAOZMU010000445.1 GCA_029934165.1 Bacteroidales bacterium | reverse complement strand
AAGAATATTTCTTTTCGATGTGAATTGATTTTTTTTGTCCAAAGTCTAATAATAAATATAATAATAAATATATCTAACTGCAATTTCAGTGTAAACTCAATTTTTTAGTAAGAAGAATTATCGCATTAAATGGTGTATATCAATAAATTATGAGGATGGTGAAACTACGGCAGGACTTGTTGTGAGTATTTGGTAATCTAAAAAGCTGGTAAATTATTATTATGAAAAGTATTATGTTTATATTCAGGTTAATAACAGTGTTTAGTGTTTTTACGTGCTACTTATTTGGCATAAGCAAATTTTTAATTCTATTAGAGCGTAATTCGCTGATAATCAACAAGAACGCCACGTTTATTTATTAGATAGCGAATAAATATTCGGCTTTATTTGTCCTCAAGATGACAGTTTGGGGTCGAGTTGCGGAACTTATTTTTTTGCTCTTGCGAAATCTTTGTGTCAATGCAAATGAGTTGAAGTAAATTGTTGCGCCCAAAAAGTGGCTCAAGCAATTCTATGGTAGTCGATGATATATCAAGCATTTGCAAGTCTTCAAGGTCAGCAAGCGGAGTCAAGTCGGTTGTTTTGGTTTTTATCGCCCAAATGACATTAAGTTTTTTTAGAGAGCGGAGTGGCTCAAAATCGGAAATGTTTGTATTAGAACTATTTAGACGCTTCAAATTTTTCAATACTTGCAACGCTTCAAGGTTTGTTATTTTTCTGTTTCCACCTAAGTCAATTCTTTCTATTAGGGCAATTTTACGTATTGTGCCTGTTTTAATTTTGCCTCTTTTGTGGTTTATCGTTTTCAGGAAAATCTTTTTCCATTCTTCTGCCAAATTATCCCACCAATCGAACAAAGCATCAATATCAAATGGCTGCGAGTTGTTGGTAGTTATAGGCTCAATATGCTCTTTACCAGATGCTTGTATTGTTTGAATAGCACTGTTTGCTGCCGCTACATTTGCGTCTCTCGGAAAAAGATTAATATAGTTTTTATACGCAAATATTTCGTTCAGTTGTTTGGTTTCTTCCCACAAAACCTCGTTGTCTATTTTTTTTGATAAATACTCAGAAAAATCTGAAAAATTTGAAATAGAGCCAAGTAATTCAAGAAAGGTGTATGTTAATTGCGCAAGTTTTGCTCCAATATTTGGGTCGAGGGAAATTGCCGAAGGTTTATTAAGTTGCTGAAACTGAGAAGATAAGACTATTGTTTGCATTCGCAATTCTTTCACATCATCGGCTGCTTGCGGATATTCTTTTTTGCATCGTCCTAGCGTTGTGAGTAATTTTTGGATTGCGTCTTGAAATTTGTCGGTTGCAACTAAATTTTCCAGATGTTCGATAAAAATAGACATGGGTAGTTTTACTTAAATTAACTACACTAAATTTATTTGTGTATAAAACAAGTTGTATCGTTGATTATTAACAAAATACAACTAATTTTGGGCGGTTTCTCTTTTCTTGCAAAGATAATGTTTTGCGTCAAAACGCCAAGATACTTATTATCTTTTTGGAAATTAATAGTTTAACTCTTTTCAATGCTTTGTTTTGTTTCGTAGTAATTGCTAAGTGCATGGCACTTATAGAAAATTATTTCATAAATATTTATCAAACAATAGTTTATAATTATTTTTTTATATTCCACTTTAAAATACAAACAAATGAGAACCTATTTTAGTTATTTTTTATTATTAGCTTTGTTTTCGTCTGGCGTTGGAGATGCGATGGCTCAAAAGGGTATATCGTTGGTAATAGACTCGTTAGAAGACAATTTCACGTGGCACGAGCGTAAGAATTTCCGTGATTCGGAAAAATTAATGGATTATGCCGATGAGTTTCTCACCGAGTTGGGACAACTTGAAGCCGAGCGCAAAGATTATGCAGAGCAGGCAGAGCAGGCAAAAAAAGGACGGCATCGTCGTAAATATACGCGAATGGCAAAAAGGGCGACGCGTAATGCGAATAAAAAGCGTATTGATGCGATATATGTGTATATCAAGGCATTAGATTTAAAATTTGATGTCTATAATAAAAAGCTCAAAGATTACGTAAATAGCAATGTTCCTGATGCTGCGAAAGCAAAAATTCTTTGGACAGATGCCGAAAAACTTATGGCTCAGGCAAAAAACAATTATAATGATTTGAATAGACGTGATGATTTTAATGTTGTGTCGAAAAAATGTGCGAAAGCTGCAACAGAATCGTTACAGGCTATAAATAACCAAATCAAGGCTCTTTGTTTGTTTATGAATTGCCTTTCGCTCGACCCGCCAGAGTTTTACCGCGAGTTCAATTCGGAGCCAAGTTTATCCGTAGAAGAGTCTAAACCAAGTCTTTGCGAAGCCATCGTAGAGTCGATTGACTATGCCGTAGATGAAAAAACAGATACAATTTCGTCGGAAGATGCCACAAATATTACCAATTTCTTAAACTCAAACAAACGTCAATGCAGTTTATTGGCGTATCGTGTTCAGATTTTGGCAGTTACAAACCCAATAAGTCAGCAAAAACTTGCTGTGTTTTTTTCTTCTAACGATGCTGTGTTCGAGTTTCAAGATGTAAATGACAATTTGTGGAAGTATTGGATTGGTCAAGTATTTTCCAATTACGATGAGGCTCAGGAATATAGCGATGCTTCGGGTGTCGAAGATGCTTTTGTGATTGCGCTTTGCGATGACCAACGAATCTCTATTGATGAGGCATTGGAAATTGAGAATTAAGGTCTAAATTTTCGCGCTTTTTATTATTCCTACTAAAGTGGTAATTTGCTGTAAATTAACATTTTAGTAGGAATATCAAGTCATTTATTGTCTATTTGTAGGCAACAAACCATCTATTTAGTTCGAGCGGTCTATTTTCGGGGACGAATTTACGATACCACGCATTTTTAATGATTTTTGTCTGGTAATTTATCGAATGCATAAATTGGATACATTCTTTTTCAAGTTTTGGCGAGTGGGTTTCAATAATAAAATAGCATTCGTTTTTACTGAATGTTTCTACTCCACTTTTCAAAACATCTAATTCTCCGCCATCGACATCGACTTTGAATAGGATTTTATTTTTTTCTCCAGCTCCAAAGTAATCATCTATTTTGACAAAGTCGTCATTCTCTTCAACTCCAACCATTTTGCCAATTAATTCGACATTTTCCATAGAATAGTTGCTCTTTTCGAAATTCGCTTTTATTTCTTGATGGAATCGCCCAATACCGGGTTCAAAAGTCAAAATTCGCCCTTTGTTATTCAATTTCCGATATATCAATGAATAATATCCAAATGCTGCACCAATATCAAGTATATTGTCTGTTTTACGGGCATATTTATTAAAATATGGGTGGATTTCCAATTCATTTAATCCCCAGATAATTTGCGAGCTATGACTTGGATTTAATTTAAAAGTTAATCCTTTTGCTATTCCGAGTTTAATTTTGTGATAGTCTATTTTATCTCCTACTAATAATTTTTTTATTCTATTTTTCATAATTCTCTAATGTAATTTTTTATAGTGCCTGCACTTTTTAATATTGAGACAACGATTTACTATTTGACTGAAAATCAGCAATAAACAGCAAATAATGGTATAGATTAATTTAATCTTCGTCCATAATAATACATAGTGCTGATTTTTCGTTGCAAAGGTATAATTTGGTAGCATAAAAAAAAACAATTTCATAATGTAATATGTATGATATTTTTAAATTGCGTTTTGTAAACACCTGTAAATCAACACATTGTAAAATTCGCAAAAATTATTTAAACTATTGATTATTAGAGTAATATGTTTTTATACATTGAAAATGTCATACACATTGATAATGCTGTCATAAGTACTCTTAGTAATGGAAAATTAATAATTAATAATTAATAATTTTGCTTACG
>JAOZMU010000444.1 GCA_029934165.1 Bacteroidales bacterium | reverse complement strand
ATATTGCATAATATCAACACGTTATTCGAATTTGCCTTTCATGCTTGAAAGATGCTGCAAATTTCGTATAAATTACAACTAAGTGCCTTGCACTTTTTAATATTGAGACAACGATTTACTATTTGACTGAAAATCAGAAATAAACAGCAAATAATGGTATAGGTTAATTTAATCTTTGTTCTAAGATACAATTATTCTAAATTTAGAGTAATTTATTAGGAAAATAATTTTTACATTATTTAGGTTAAAACCTTAAAATTAACGTGTTATGATGTTTAATAAAAAAAAGATATTTCGTTTTCTGACGATTGGAACACTACTTCTGACGTTACTTTTATTATCACTATTTACGGCAAATAAACTTGTCGAAAACTCAGCCAAAGGACTATTATTCAGCACAGTAAGTAAAATCCCTTCAAATAAAGTAGGACTATTACTAGGAACAATAAAAACACTCAAAAACGGACGGCTAAATCTATATTATAAGTATAGAATCAAAGCCGCACATCAATTATTTGTGGCGGACAAAATTAAGTATATATTGATAAGTGGCGATAATTCGACAAAAAATTATGATGAACCTACAACCATGAAAAAAGATTTAATTTCTTTAGGTGTGCCGGCAGAAAAAATATTTTTAGATTATGCCGGTTTTCGCACTTTCGACTCGATGGTTAGATGCAAAAATATTTTTGGGCAAGATAGTGTTACTGTTATCTCGCAACCTTTTCATAACGAGCGTGCTATATACATTGCCAAAAGTAAAGGAATGTATGCTGTTGGGTTCAATGCCAAAGATGTTAGCATTCGGTATGGTATCAAAATACGTATTCGCGAATATTTTGCCCGCGTAAAAATGATTCTGGATTTAATATTATGTAAAGAACCACACTTTATGGGCAAAAAAATAGAAATAAAAAAATAGCTCAACATATTTATAGCGATAACTACTAACAAACAACTTTCAAGTAGAGCCAATTCAAATTATATAATTAATTCATTATCAAAAAGATAAATAAAATTATTTGCTATATTTTGACACCGACACCAAAATAATATTTTTTATCAGAATGCTTATCAATCAAGATATTTCCAATTTTTCAACGTAAGAATATTGTTGCTATAAGTAGATTTACCAACTTTACCTCCACTAAAAGAAATGCTTCTCAATGTGCCTGTAATCTCAATTTTACGCCTCTTTTCTTTAGGTATTTCTGTTCTAATATCATATACCACAATGATTTGACCTGTTGAATTTTGTTTTTCGTCAACATCAAAATAGAACTGGTCTTGATTATTAAAACCATCGGTAACAATCGGGTGTTGCATAACAAAATTCGGAATATACCCAACCAGAATTACAATTCCATCTTCTTGCTTGGTTTTTGTAGAACTACACCCAAGTATAAATGTCATAAAAGCAAAGATAATTACATTTTTCATAATATTAAATAGTTAAATTAAACACTCATATAATAATTTATGTTCATTACTGTCGGTGTTGAGCTTGAAGCCACACCGACAGTAACTTGAAGCCGATTTATACGAACATAAAATTTTAGTTTTTTTGTGCCAAACTCTTTCATAGTTACAAAAAGTAACTAATTTTACTCTTCAATTTATTAAACAACAATGAGTTCAGTCTAATAAGTTATAAAAGTTTATAGCTTTATATTGCTTATAATCAATTTATTAAGAAAAACAATTGTATAAAATTCTTATTTTCAAGCGGTAGCTAATTCTTAATTCTTAATTAGTACATCATTCAAAAACATGAAAACAACACAAACGATTACCCACAACACTAATACACAAGAATACGTAATTCGGTTAAGAAAAAAGAAATTTCCGTGGTTGATTTTGCTTTTGCCACTTTTATTGCTTTTATTGCTTATTCCTATTCCTCAAGATATTGATGTTCAGGTTTTTGATGCAAAAACATTAAAAGAAATTCATCTGGCAAACGTAAACTCTGAGCTTGTGCAAGATGCAGAAACAAAGACAGATAAACAAGAAACCGATGAGAAAGGAAAAACATCGACAGCGTCATCGTATAGTTTTTTGTACGAAGTTTTGTTTATAGAAAATACTGCATCGGTAGCCATCGACGCAAGTAAAAATGGTTATCGCCCCGAAAAACTAACAGGCAATTATGCAGAGTTGCAAAAAGAGCTTCAAATCATTCGTTTAGAGCCAATTATCGAAACGGTGATTAAGTTCATTGTTGTCGATTCTATCACACGCAAGCTGTTGCCAAATATCGAAGTCGAGGTGAGCAACGATAAATTCTCTGGAAAGAAAAACACTGATAATCAAGGCGAAACAACTTTTGCAGACGTAACAATAAACAAAGATATGAACATGATTGTCTATGCACGCGATGACAAATATGAAAATGTGCGGAAATCCTATTCTGTTAAACAGCAAGACCTTACTGACACAATTGCGATGCTTTCGATTGATAATGGCGGAATGCGTGGTGAGCGTGGCGAAATAAACGTAAACTTAAAATGGGAAACCGAAGACGACCTTGATTTGATTGTCGTAACGCCTTGTAACGACACTATTTACTTTCAAAATCCAGAGAAAATTTGCGACAATAGCAAGGGACAACTCGACATTGACGCAAATATTGGTCCTGATAATTTAATCGACGACCCGCAAGAAAATATTTTTTGGGACAAGGCATCTGTTGGAAAATATCAGATTTTTGTTTTGTGTTACAAAAAACGAAAACGAAATAAAGTCAACTATGTTATCACACTAATACATAATGACAAACGAACCATTTTTAACGGTTCGCTTATCAAGAGTGGAGAGGTGAAACAAGTTCACAATTTTGTTAATTAATCGGTAAGACGTTGTTTTACAGCCTCATAAATCAACAATCCGGCAGCAACGGAAACATTGAGCGAGGCTGTTTTTCCGCGCATGGGTATTTTTACCAGCTTGTCGGCAACGCGCAAAATGTCTGGAGTTACACCAGACTCTTCGCCGCCCATAACAATAACGGTTGGGCTTGTCAAATCTGCGGTAAAGAACGTCTCGGCAGCTTTTTCGGTAGCCGCAATTACTTGCATACCACTCTTTTGCAAATAATCGACACCTTGCGCCAAACTATTGATGCGGCAGACAGGAATCCGATTTAAAGCTCCCGCAGACGTTTTCACGGCATCGGCAGTCGCCATTGCGCCACCTTTCATCGGAATTACGATGGCATCTACGCCGGCGCATTCGGCTGTTCTGGCAATTGCTCCAAAGTTTCGCACGTCTGTAACTTGGTCAAGAACAAGTATTAAAGGTGTTTTTCCGTTTTCGTAAAGCGCAGGAACAACTTGCTCCAAATTGTGATATGTGATTGGCGAAACAAAAGCGATAACGCCTTGGTGGTTTTTTCGCGTTATGCGGTCAATCTTCTGAATTGGAACATATTGGAAAGGAATATCATGTCGGCGAACAATGGAAAACAACTCTTGGTAGAGGTCGCCTTGCAGTCCTTTTTTGAATAATATTTTTTCTATTTCTTTGCCCGAATCAATGGTTTCCATTATCGCGCGAATTCCAAAAACGTAATCTTTCATTGTCTATATTTTATAAGTAGGTAGTGTAAAAATAATTGATACTTTTCATGTTGTTATCAGCTTAAATATCAACACAATAACTTTTCCATATAACAGCAAAATGTGTTTATACTAATTAAGAATTGGCTATTGCTTGAAAATAAGAATTTTATGCAATCTGAAAGGTAAATTATTCTTATTATAACGGATTTTGGTGAAAAATGTAAATCAGTCTAATCAGTGTTCCAATTTATGCGATGATAGGAACACTGATAACACGGATTTTTCTAATTTTGAATAAAATATTTGCGATATAATAAACTGAAAA
>JAOZMU010000443.1 GCA_029934165.1 Bacteroidales bacterium | reverse complement strand
ATTTTTTATGAAACGTTTAAGCTGTGAATTAACAACTTAGGTTAATAAAAAGCGGAAGAACTTTTGTAAGAGTACTTAATACGTTTCTGAAAAAACAGGTTTTAGATTGATTTTTATGAACAATTACTAGCTTAATCTCTTAATTATCAAACTTGAAGTGTTTTGGTTTTAGTAATAAATTACTTCGCAACCAGAATGGCTTTTCTTGAATTTATTTACCCATTTTTTAAATACTCGTGTATTATAGCACTTTACCAATTTCAGTCCTCTAAGCTCGCGTATTGGTTTGAGAAACAAAACTTTAGTATTAAAAAACTCTAGTTGTTCCAATCCGTGTAACTGTTCAATTCCTTTCAGGTTTTTAAGCTGAGTTCCAGATACTTTGAGTACTTTTAGTTGCTTTAGATTCCAAAAATTATCCAAAGATTTTATTTGTGTATTTTCAAGGTTCAGCTCTTGTAAATTTATCAAACTTGCCAAAGGTTTTGTATTTGTAACAGGCGATTTCATAATTGTCAGATATTCAATATTTTGCAACTTTTTTACTGGTGATAAATCCGAAATTTGTGATTCCGAAATGCTCAATTCATAAAGAAATACGAAAACGGATATTGGATTTAAACTTTTGATACTCATATTGTTTCCTAAGTCTAGTTTTTTCAGAGCCGCAAGTTTATGAAGCGTAACTTTATCATCTGCACTGCCAGATAATTTATCAGTTAAGGCATTTTTCCAAACTTCATTCAAATCGCCCCACCATTTTTTCAACGTATTGGTGCGATAAATTATTAGGCAATTATCGTTACTTTCTACCAGTTTAATTGCTTCTTCGTTTGTTATTGAGCAACCATCTGCAAAAACAGTTCTTAAATCTGATAACAGGAAAAGTGGCGAAAGCTGTGTTATACTTGTCTTCTCGAAGTTTAGTTCTGCTAAGTTTGTCAAGCCACGAAGTGCGTCCAAAGATGTGGCTTTAGTACGCGAAATATCTAAGTTTTCGAGCTGGCTTAACGATGACACTGAAGACAAATCGGATATTTGTGTTTGAGAAATATTCAATATACGGAGTCTTGAAAGCACTCGCAATTCTCTGATATTCTGTATGTTGGTGTTTGCTAACTGTAGGTTTTGAAGGTTTTTCAGGTGTCGTAATGCCGAAATAGAACTTATAGTTTTATTATTAGTAGCATCTAATTTCCTGATATTTATAACTTTATGCAATTGTTCTCGCGTTGGATTTATTGGAGTTTTTACAATATTGGAAAGTATTGTTTTCCAATGCGTAGGCATTTCGTCCCACCAATTTTGTAGTTCACTAGAATTGAAAATAACTAGACACTTTGGGTTTTTAGCAGAAAATTCTCTTGCCGAATTTGCATTTACTTTTGAATTGTCGCAATAAATTTTTTCTAAACTAGGGTTATTTACTAGCGAAATTAAAGATGAAACCGGAGTATTTTCGCAAGCAATTGTACGTAAAGACGAAAGTTTTGACAATGCCTCCAACGACGCAAATCTCGTGCGGCTAATATCAATATGTCGTAGGTTTTGCCAATCGCCAACAGGTGTCGGCGCGCCCATCTGTGCGCCCTCGCAACTTAATTCCTCTAGCTCATTCAGGTTCAGAATATCTAAAAACGTACTGACCTTCGTGTCGGAAAAATCGAGAATACGTATTTTTAGCAGTTCAGAAATTGGGCTTAAATCCGAAATATCTGTTTTATTGATTTTCAACTCTTCCAAATTCAAAAATTGACTTATTCCGTCCAGAGTTTTTAGGTTAGTGCTTTCTAAGTTTAAAACCCTAATTTGTTTAGCATAACACAACATACTCAAATCTTCTACGGAAGTATTATTGCAGTCTAACTTTTCCAATTTAGTTAAATTCCGTAGTGGCGAAAGGTCAGAAATGAGAGAATTATTTATGTTTACAGCTTTCAGGTTACCAAGTCTTGAGAGCGGAATAATATCTGTAATGGTTTTATTATCAGATAAATCTATATTTTCCAATGCAACAACAGATTTTATGTATGCTACATTAGCCTCGCCTTTTAGTGGAATAATTGCTGTTAAAAGCACTTTCCATTCTTGGCTTAATTCACTCCACCATGCTTGTAAATCGGCATCTTCATTTAGTTTTGTGGTATAAATAGATGCTACTTTCATGTCTTTTGCATCGCGGTCGAGATTTATCTCTATGAAGCGTACCTCACTGTTATTCACTTCTTTATCGTAAATTGTTGTCCCCGAAAGATTACGCGTTAGTTTCACCCTGAAATAGTCTTGACCGTTTTCGGTTAATTCATGCGTAACTTCCTCAATATCAAATGTGAAAACCACTTTTTTGAAGAAAAAATCAATATCTTTCAAGTAAGCCTGAATATCTTTGTGGATAGCAGTTTGTCGGTCTTCGTCAAGGTCGTCTTCAACTTGAACATGCTCATTTTCAAAGATTTTCAAGTAGCTTTCGTTTATTACAACATCTTTTTCGGACATACTGCTTCTTTCGTCTCCTACGAAGTTAAACGTACTTTCAAGATAACGCACCATGTCTTTGGCTTGTTGCTTGTATTCTTCAATATGTTTCTCCGAGAGTTGGTCTTGCGCCAAAGTTTCTAACGAAAAGATTATCAGCACAAAAAATGCAAAGGCAGTTATTTTAGTCATTGTAAATCATTTTTAAAAGGTTTTGTTTTTCTCTTTCTGGCACACTTATCAAGTTGGAAATCAGCCAGCCAGTGTTGTAGCCCTTGCGGTTAAAGGAAGAAACTTCAAAATACCAGTTCTCAATTTGAAAAAAATGGAACTTAACGCTTTTTGTTCCAACAAATTTGATGTTTTTTTTCTTCAATTCATAGATAAAAAGCGTCAGATAATCTGGTTCGAAAAATTTATCGGCATAGAATTCTATGTGCGATGTCGAGCGGAAAAATTTTGCCAAATTCATAAAATCTAGCTCGTGACTCATCGGGTGAATAAATTGTGGTAGTCCAATCCGTGCTTCGTTGGGATAGAACAATTTAGCAAACGGTTCGAACCAAATTTTCTCGAAAACCCATTTATAGCCTTCATTTTCTTCTTCGATTATCATAAAAAAGGTAATATCCTGATTTTTACCCTCATAGCGTATAGTAGCATGAATTTCTGCAAACCAATTGCCAGCGTAAAAATCGACATATTCTGGCGATTCGGAATTTAATACCTGAGTGGCAAATTTGTTATAAAAAGTTTTGTCTATTCCATTTTGCTCTTTATTGTATAGGTGGTGAATATATTTATTACGCAAAACAACGGAACGAAAATCTGAATTGTCCTCATAAATTCTATTGCCTTTTACGTCTTCTTCGCCATTAAAGCGACGAATAAACTGGTTTAGTTGTTTTGTCTCTGCATATAAAGCACTCTCATCTTCATCAATATCATTGAGTGTTACTTGCTGAGAAAAACCAGATTGCGCAAACAGTAAAAAAACAATTAAGCAGATAGTGCTATTTAGCAGAAGTTGTGTGTAGTTGAAATTCGTATTAATAGCTACTCGAAAAGTGTCGTTTATTTGTGTACGCCTACTTACTGCAAAATAAAGTTTCATTTATTTGTGATTTTAGTAAAAATTGGCAATTGATTGAATCCACAAAATCTTGATGTTGTTATCTTATTAAATATTAGAAAGTTACTTATTATAACGGATTTTGTTGAAAAATGTAAATCCGTGTTATCTGTGTTCCAATTTTTGCAACGATAGAAACACGGATTTAACATATTAACACGGATTTTTCTATTTTTGAATAAATTATTTATGACATAATAAACTGAAATTTAACAAAATCTGTTTAATAGTTACTTAGTAAAATGAATTTAATAAAGTAAACCATTAAAATTCCTAACTAAAACT
>JAOZMU010000442.1 GCA_029934165.1 Bacteroidales bacterium | reverse complement strand
ACCTAAGTTGTTAATTCACAGCTTAAACGTTTCATAAAAAATAGGTCTAAGACTTTAATGATAAAGTAGAAATAATTAACATAGATTTATGAGCGATATTCTATTTTTATGCTTGGGTATTATTTTAGGCGGAGCTATTGGTTGGTTCTATGGACAAGATACGGCTCGCAAGTCTCAGATTTTCAATGATAAAAACAATGAAAATTTATTAAAAAAAGAGCGCGAAAATCGCATTAGATTGGAAGCAGAACTTGATGCCATAAAAAAGTATTATCAAAATACTGACGAAAAACTGAGAGAAACATTTGATTCTCTATCAGCTAAGTCCTTGAAAACCAATTCGGAATCTTTCACAACTCTTGCAAAAGAGACTTTGCAAAGATTTTTCGATGAAGCGGGACGAGATTTTTCGGATAGAAAAAACGCTATTGAGCTAATGTTGAATCCGTTAAAAGAGCATCTCGAAAAGCACGAAAAATTAATAGGAGAAGTTAGCACACGTAGCAATAAAACTTTTGGCAGCATTCAAAGTTCAATAGAACAATTAGTTAGCAGCCAAAAAGATTTAGAAAAAGAAACTTCTGCTCTTGTGGGCGCACTAAAATCGCCAAAAGTGAGAGGACGCTGGGGTGAGATTGGTTTGAAACGCATAGTCGAGTTTTCGGGCATGACGGAGTATTGCCATTTTGAACAGCAGGTAAGTGTAAATTCTGAAAACGGATATTTACGCCCAGATATGATAATCAAAATGCCCGATAATAAGCAAATAGTAGTAGATTCTAAAATGCCATTAAATGCCTATCTTGATGCCTTGGAAGCAACTGACGAAAAACTGAAAAAAGAAAATCTAACACGACACTCGAAAGCCGTGATGAAACACGTAAAAGATTTATCCTCAAAGAAATACTGGCAGCAATTCGACAGTGGAATAGATTTCGTTGTTTTGTACATTGAGGTAGAATCTGCTTTTGGAGCAGCTTTGGCAGAAGACAAAAATTTGATACTCGAAGCCTTAGAAAATAGAATCGTTTTTGCAACACCAACCACATTAATAGCTATGTTACAGACAGTTGCATACAGTTGGCGACAACATGCTTCAACGGAAAATGTTGTCGAAATACTAAAATCTGCAAAAGAATTATACGAGAGAATGGCTGTTTTTGCTGGGCATCTACGTAAAATTGGCGGACAAATTGACAGTTTAGCAAAAACATATAATTCTGCATCAGGCTCGTGGGAAAGTCGCGTAGTTCCTAGTGCGCGAAAAATCGAAAATTTGGGTATAAAACCAGACAAAAAAAACATTGGTGAACTTGAAAAAAGTACACAAACCTTAAAGGGTTTAAAATAAGTTTATCAAGTTCACTCTGCGCGCAAATATACCCATGTATTAATTAAGGTTTAAATCCTTAAAAACCGACATCATGAAAAATATACTAATTCTCATCAGTTTGCTTCTTGGGTGTTTTATTGCACCAGCGCAAAACCCAATAGTTGTTACCGGAAAAGTTTGTAATAACGCAGATAATCAGCCTATTATCGGTGTTACAATTATGTACGAAACCAATAGCGGAACGGTGAGCAATGCCGATGGGACTTTTTCCTTAGAACTAATTGAAAATAAGGCTTATACTCTTAAATTCAGTTATTTAGGCTACATAAAAAAAAATGTAAATTTTACACCTTCTGCAACCAATACTACACTAAACATAAAATTAGTTCAAGATGAAAACGAATTAGAAAAAATTGTCGTAACAGCAGGAAGACACCAGCAGGCTATCGAGGAAGTAACTGTGTCTATGACTGTTATCACGCCGGAGTTAATTCAAAAATCCAATGCTAATAACATTGAAACGCTTTTGAATCAAGTTGCTGGAATTGAGGTTTCTAAAGAGCAAGTGAGTATTCGTGGCGGAAGCGGATATAGCTACGGAGCAGGCTCGCGTGTTATGGTGCTTGTAGATGGTTTGCCGCTAATGGGAAGCGATGCCGGCGACATAAAATGGAACTTACTTCCTGTTGATAATATTGCGCAGATTGAAATTGTAAAGGGCGCATCATCAGCTCTTTATGGAGCTTCTGCAATGGACGGAATTATTAATATTCGCACAAAAACGCCAAATGACAACGATTATACTAAAGGGCGTGTTAGTATTGGAATGTATGGAAAAACAGCCAGAGAATCTTGGAAATTTAGAGACGAGCCCGGAATGTTTTATAAAATGAGCTTGGTGCATGGAAAAAAAATCGGGAAACATGGCTTTGTTGCTGATATTGACCTGCGTAGCGATGATGCTTTCCAGAAAGAGAATGATAGTAGGAGAATGAAATATGGATTAAAATGGGAATGCAAACTACTAAACCAACGACTGAAAATAGGCGTAAATGCCTGTTACTTATACGAGGATGCTGGAATATTCCTGTACTGGAAAAACATTGATAGTGTATATGTCCCTGCACCCAATACGGTTACTCGCATGAAGAGTCATCGCTTTTTCATTGACCCAAGTATTAGATTTTTAGATAAATACGGTAATAAACATCAGTTAATTTCACGTTTTTTTCTAAACGATAATCAGAGTAGCGATGACTATTCGGTTAATTCAAAATCATATTACACTGAATATCAGTTTCAACGTATCTTTGCGACAGAAAAAATTGGCAATTTTGTATTTACAAATGGTGTCGTTTTCAACTATTCTGATGTCTGGAGCAGCGATTTGTTTGGAGAGCATACAGGCTATAATTCAGCTGTTTACTCACAATTGGGGTGGAAATTCGGGCGATTAAATTTTTCCGTTGGTGGGCGATACGAAAGTTTTGTTGTCGATAGCGAATCGGCAGAAGATATGCCTGTGTTTCGTAGCGGTTTATCCGTAAATATAATTGAAGGTGGGTATTTACGCACTTCAATAGGTCAAGGGTTTAGATTTCCATCTGTTGCCGAGCGATTTTCGCGATTTTCTGCCGGACTTTTAGACATAATTCCAAACCCAAGCCTAAAGCCCGAAACTGGTTTGAGTGCTGAAATAGGATATAGACAACTATTTAAGACAAAGAGTATTAGCGGTTTTATGGATATTGTAGGATTTATGTCGCAGTATGATGATATGATGGAGTATCAGTTTGGTTTCTACGATGTTGTGAATAGTGCTGGCGATACATCGGCAATTCCGGGCATGATGAGCAAAAATATCGAAAACACCCAAGTTTATGGAATTGAATTTTCGTTAGGAACAGATTTTAGCATTGGCGATTTTGATGTAAATCTCGGTGGTGGTTACACGTATGTTGTGCCACGCGACAGAGATAAGATTGATGTTGCTGGAATAAGCGAAGAAAATACCTATCTGAAATATCGAAGACAGCATTTTGTAAAGGCAGATTTTTCGGTCGACTACAAGCGTTTCAGAGTCGGGGCGCAGTATAGTTATTTAGGTTTTATGGAAAATGTTGATGTCTTATTAGAAGCTCTCATTCAGGGAGTTGTAGAGTTTAGAGATGAAAACAACGAAGGCTATTCTTTATGGAATGCAATGGTTGAGTATAGAGTTGTAAATGGATTTCATGTTGGTTTTTTTGTCAAAAATTTGTTCAACACCGAGTATATGTTTTTTCCTGGAAACATGAGTGCGCCAATCAACTTTTCGATAGCATGTCGATTTGAGTTTTAATATGTAATTTAGCCACCAATGTATTAATGTCCAAGTATAATTTTCTTGCTAATTTTGCTGCAATAATAAATTTGAATTACTATATTTGTAAAGTACAATAATTATCATCGAAATTTCTGTTCTATCATGGCTTGTTCAAAAAATTTGTCTGTTTTGTCAAATCGCTTGCTACAACGGCGTTTTGCGGCAGGGATTGTAGCGGTAGCTCGGTGTGTTGG
>JAOZMU010000441.1 GCA_029934165.1 Bacteroidales bacterium | reverse complement strand
AAGGCAATGTTTTTTCACAAACACACGACCTTGAAATAGTTAAAATGTATTTTCCGCATCAGTATGCAAATACGCACATGCCAATCCGTCCGGTGATTAATATTCACAACAACGGCTCGGCGACTGAAAATAGTTATAAAATAAATATTGTTTTAAACAATCCGAGCGGAGATGAGGTGTATAATTCTATTGTAAATATTACAAATGCCAACTTTGGTTCGGGAGAATGGCAACGCATTAATTTTACGGAAAATTGGACACCACAAGAAGACGGAACTTTTGCTCTGACAGCCACAGTGATACTTGACGGAGATGAAAATCCGAGCAATGACACTTTTGAAAACAACATTCTTGCCGAAGACATAAACATAGCTTATGCTTGGCAAAGTGGCTCAAATATTCATCCGTTTGGTGCTGCGATGTTTTATTACAACAATTCGTACATTTGTGAAATACAACCTCTTAACGAATGGGGAAACAGCGACACCTTTATGGCAGGTGCCGATTTTATAGGCGATACTTGGTATGCAGTGCAATATTCTTATGATAATTCTTCAAAAATTTTCTCAATAGATACTCAAACAGGTTTACCGACAGAAGTTTGCGAAATGAACATAGGATGTGGGGCAATGGCTTACGATGTTACTACCGAAACAATTTATGTAACCAAATCAAGCGATTTATATTCGGTTAATCTGGAAACAGGAGCAACAGAATTTATCGGAACTGGTGGTAGTTCATACGTTGGTATTGCTTGCGATAACGATGGTAATTTATACGGAATGCAAGGATATGCGTCAAGTTGCGGATTGTTCTCAATAAATAAAACAAACGGAGCGCAAACTTTAATTGGCGAAACTTCCGGGCTTTCAATTATCACAGCACAAGATATTGCCTACGACCGTTGCAACAATACGCTCTACGGAGCTTTTGCAGGAAATCAATTTAATGGTTTATACAAAATAAGTACGGAAACCGGACAAGCAACTCTCTTAGAGGATTATGCCAATTCGATGGCCGGTTTTGCAATTCCATACATACCAAAAGTTATCACCACAACGCCACAAGACGGTGAAATAGAAGTTGATAACAACGCGACTATTTTCGCGAAATTTCAAACCGAACTTACGGAAATAGACCTATCTCAGATAACTCTTTCTGGCTCCAATCACACTTTTGACATTGATGTTGCTGTTGAAGGTTCGTATATTTTAATAACCAGCAACGAAAATCTCTTTGCATCAGAGGAACATACTGTAACAATTCCGGCAAGTTCCGTAAAAACCGGCGAATACGAAAATACGGAATTGTCGTGGAGTTTCACCACAAAACAATCGAGTAATGTGAATGAAATAAATTCTGTTAATATAAATGTTTTTCCGAATCCTACAAGCGAATTTATTAATGTAAGTGCTAATAAAACAGGGGTTTATGAAATTCTTGATATTACTGGCAAACAAATTATTTGTGGTAATATTTCACACGGAGACAATATTATCTTTCTGAAAAATAAAAAATCAGGAATTTATTTTCTCAAAATAAAAACAGATGCCGGAATATTTTCTCAAAAACTTATAATTCAATAAATTATGAATAAAATATATTTATTATTTATATCAATTCTGATAAGTGTTTTTGCGAATGCACAATGGGCATTAATTAATAGCAATGTTGCAAACGGAACAGCAAAACAGTCTCAGATAGTTATTAGCAATGATGGAACTGTCTATGTTTCATACCAACACTTTGTAGGTGGTTTATATGAATTGCACGTCAAAAAATATGATGGTTCAAACTGGACAGAAATCACAAACGGCGCGCTTGCACAAGGTTCTTACGATAATTCACTAAAAATAAGTCCCGACGGAACTCTATATATTTTATTTGTAGATGAAGAAATCTCATCGGGAAATGGAACAGGAAAGGCAAGTTGCATGAAATTTATGGGCGGAACAAGCTGGGAATATGTAGGTGAACGAGGTTTCTCGCCAGCAGATATTAATATGCCGTATTTGGATTTTGACAGCCAAGGAAATCCATACGCTGGTTTTAAAGACAGAGATGAAATTTATAACGGTGGTACTTATGCGGTTACTGTAATGAAATATAACGGAACAATATGGGAAGTAATCGGAGAACGCGGAATAATACCATGTTGGAGCGGTTGTGCTATGCAGTTGGATAACAACGATGTGCCATATATTGCCGCCGCAGAAGGTGCTAATGGCGATGACAACCAACTTAGAATTTTTAAATACGATGGTACAAATTGGATAGAACCAGCTTCTGGCGCACAATCGGAACAACAAGTTTTTGGTTTGAACATTAGATTTAACAGCCAAAACGTTCCGCACGTAGCTTTTACAGAATTTGCAAGTATAGGAACAGACGATAAAGTTACCGTAAAAATGTGGTCTGGAGTGGCTTGGGAAAAATTAGGACACCCAATTTCCGAAGGTCCCGGATACTATCCATGTATTGAATTTGACAATCAGGACAATCTGTATATTTCCTATCAAGATTATGTGCATGGTTCGGCACCAGCAGGCGTAAAAGTATGGGACGGAAATACTTGGATATACACCGGCAACCTAAGTACAATTAACAATAGAGCAGAATTTATTAGTCTAACTCTCGACCAAAATCAACAACCATGGATTTCATACTCAGATGTTTTTACAGGATATGCTTTAAGTGTATATCAATACCTAAATCCGGCAACTACATACTCAGTACATTTTAGCATTGCCAATAATTTAGAGCCGACAATTACTCTAGACAATTTTGCTCCACAAATAGCAACTGGAGGAACTGCAACCTTTACAGGAGTTTCCGAAACGCCTGCGCCGGGAATATCATACACTATTGAACTCCAAGGATACGAAACAATTAATGATAATGTAATTGTTGATGGAGACGAACACATTGATATTAATCTAAGTTCGACTAACATATCTGAAACTCAAAACAATGCAATTTCAATTTATCCAAACCCAACAAATGGAATAATAAATTTGGAATTTGCAGATAACAAAATTCAAACCCTAAAAATTCTGGATATAACAGGAAAAATGATATTTGAAAAAGCGACTATTAACAAAAAAGAAACAATTGATTTATCTGGTTTTGGAAATGGAGTTTATTTCATTAAAATTCAAACAGATAAAGAAATATTTTCTCAAAAACTTATAATTCAATAAATTATGAAAAAATATCTCTATTATTTATATCAATTAAATGTGTAACACATCTGTGGAAATAGATATTTATTAATTTATAATAGATTTTTGTTGAAGAATATAAATCCATGAAAATCAGTTTAATCCATGTTATCTGTGTCCCATTTTTTGAAATGGTATGTCGAGTAGGTAAATGTATTAATTATGATAAAAGAATTAGAAGTTATGTAACTTATTCGGCATTAATGTATTACAAACAAGGCAGTGAATTTAAATATTTTTCAGTTGCTAAATTTGGGCTTAATATTACTACACAATACAGTTGGTTTGATGGAGAAATACTATGGATGACAGATATTAAAAATGATAATACTAATTTGTACACTATACATGGGAATATTTATTTTCACGATGATAATGTATATGTTGTCGGAAAATCAGATGGAGAAAAAATAGAAAATTCAGAGAACAACTACTGGTCTAATTGTATTGCTACAAAAGTAAGTGAAGATGGAGAACTATTATGGAAAAAAGAATATAAAATTTCTAATTATTCAGATGGTTTTACTGATTGTATTTATTCTGATAACTATTTATATGTACAGAGATATAAAATAATGACTATTTTCGCAATTGATTTTGGACATTTTACGAGTAGAATTACAATTACCACAATTTATTAATGCTGAATATCAGCTGTTTAATAATTATCA
>JAOZMU010000440.1 GCA_029934165.1 Bacteroidales bacterium | reverse complement strand
GACGTGGCAATTGATAAAAAGTGTCAACTACTTTTTGCACTTTATGAAACATGCCTTACATAACATTTTTCGCTGCAAGTTGATTTTTATGAACAAACCATGCTATGTTTAATGTAAATCACGAATATTTATTACCTTTGAATTAATAATACCGAAAATATAAATACTTACCTTTTAAAAATTAACACATTTATTGTATTGATTATGAAAAAACTAAATGATGTGTTCAAAACACAACTCTGTAAAACAATAGAAGAAATAGAAGATAATTCGCTTGTCGAAGTTGTCTTAATGGGCAAGCAACGTTCTGGCAATTATATAGACACCGCATTATGGGTAGGAATAGTATTGTCGTTAATAACATTTACACTTCTAATGTTTTTACCCATTGTCTTTGGAGACTACTTGGTATATATTGCGCCAATCGCAATGTTTACAATAGGCTATGCAGCAACATATTTTATTAAACCATTAGGACGAAAAGTTATTGGAAATAAGAGAATTAAGCGTAATGTCGAAATAATGGCTCGCGCAATTTTTCAAAAGGGCGAAATACGACACACAAATAGTAAAATTGGTGTTTTATTTTATCTTTCGTTTTTCGAGAAAATCGTTTACATATTACCCGACAAAGGCGCAGAGCTAATGGTGCCACCAGAAGAATGGGATAAAATCCAAGCCGGATTTACCGTTGTTTTCGAGCGCAAAGATTATGACACAGCAATAATTGAAGCACTGGAAAAAACCAAAGCTGTTTTCAATCAATACATTCCACCGATTGAAAACGACATCAATGAACTCCCTGATGATATGGAAATTGACTTTTAAACAACATTAGAACGAAGATTAAATTAAATTAACCTAATACCATTATTTGCTGTTTGTTGCTGATTTTCAGTCAAATAGTAAATCATTGTCTCAATAAAAAAGTGCATGGCACTTAAATCAAAAACCAAACATTAAATTGAAAATATTATGCACTTTCATAAAAAAAGTCTCAAAATAATTGCCATTACCTTTATCGTATTATTACTATCCGGAAGCATCGTCGATTTATTGGCTCGTCCGGGAGGTGGCAGCTCATTTCGTGGTGGCTCACGAAGTTATTCCAGCAGCCGAAGCTCCTCGTCTGGCGGTAGTTACTCATCTGGTGGTTCATTGCCGGTATCTGGCGAAAATGTAGGTTTTGCTTTTGCTGTAATACTTATTTTTGTTGTCGTAAATGGAGTGAAAGTATATCTGAAACAAAGTCAAGAACATAGCATAATTTCCACTCCACCAAAAAATACTCAGAACACACTTCGTTCCTCAAAAGGTGATATGCTAAAAAAGATGAAGAAAAGTGATGAGAATTTTTCAAACATACTTTTCATCGAATTTACAACTGCTTTGTACCACAAATTCCACACATTCAAGGGAAAGCCCGCCTTTACTACAATTGCGCCGTTTTTTTCTGAGCGATTGAAAAATAAACAGAAAAACGGCAGTTTATCTATTGGCAATGTTAGCGAAATTGTCATTGGCAATATTGAAATAGTTAGTATTGAGCTGAATAGAAACATTTACGATTATCTTACAGTCAACATTCAGGCAAACTACACAACTACAAAAAACGGCAATTCGCAGCGACGTGTTACAGACGAAAAATGGCTTCTTAAACGTAAGAAAGGCGTAAAATCGGCAGCTCCAGAACTTATGCGCACTTTGACTTGTCCGAGTTGTGGTGCAACAGCAAACTTCTCAGACTCGGGACATTGCGCGCATTGCCAAACTTTCATACAAGGCGGTGAACACCAGTGGATGGTGGAGTCGACAACAGAAAAAATAGAAACTTTTTCTTCGCACGGACTTGGACACTACGAGCAAGAAACTGGAACAGATTATCCAACAATTGTACATGACAACTTGCGAAATAATATACACAACTATTTAGTTGATAACAACATTCCTGCTTGGAACGATTATTTCGACCAACTGAAAAACGTTATTGTAAAACCAATTTTCCTGAAAATTTATAGTGCATGGAGCGAAAACAAATGGAACGAAGCCAGACATCTTATTTCCGATAGGTTGTACGATTCGTATAAGTTCTGGATAACAAATTATAAACAAGAAAACCTTGTTAATAAACTAAATGACATTGAGATAGGACGCATTGATTTAGCTCACATAGATACTGATAAGTATTACGAAACAATAACTGTTCGTATTTTTGCCTCTTGCTACGATTATGTAGAAAATTCGCGGACTGGAAAACTGATTGGCGGTTCTAAAAGACACAAACGCGTTTTTAGTGAATATTGGAGCTTTGTCCGTAGAAAGGGTGTGCAAAAAGATGAGAGTAAATTCGACTTAAATAAGTGTCCGAATTGTGGTGCGCCGGCAGATAAAATGGGACAGGCTGCAGAATGCGAATATTGTGGAACTAAAATTAGTTTTGGTGATTTTTCTTGGGTTTTGGCAATGATTGTTCAAGATGAAGTTTATACAGTGTAAGTAACAATTAAAAAATAAATCGGAATTTGTCGCAATTATTTTATTAATTATCAAACATTTAAAAGTGAAAATAATTGATAAAAATCCTAAATTTAATCGTGGCTCATATAGAGATTCAAGGTGCTGATTTTTTTTAAATTTTGAGCTTCATATTATTATTTGGCAAATATACCAGCCTTTTGACACCACTGTCGGTGTGGTTTCAAGACACACCGACAGTAATGATAATAAAAATAGCTTTGATTTTTCGAAAAAAAATTCACATTTTTGACTTTACTAATCATCTCAAAATAAAGCCAATTATAGTTATGTATATCAATGCAATAGGTCATTATTTACCTCAGAATATAATTTCAAACGATTTTTTCACCCCCAAAAACGGTCTTACACACGATTGGATTTTTTCGCGAACAGGAATTGAAACCCGTCGGCGTGTTTCTGAAGACGAAAACACCAATACAATGGCTATCAAGGCAGCCGAAAATGCGCTAATAAACGCACCCTATGAAATTCAATCCGTAGATTTAATCGTTTCTGGTACTTATACACCATACGACCTCGTTGTTTCGCCAGCACACGCCGTACAGCAGCACTTTAATATCGCTGATGCACAAGTAATTGGGATTTCTACTGCTTGTTCCTCATTTCTAAATTCTTTAGAAATTGTAGAAGGCTATTTTGCAACAGGAAAAGCACAACGTGCCCTTATCGTTGTTTCGGAGCAAAACTCGGCATATTGTAACGACACAGATAAAAATTCGGGGCATTTATGGGGTGATGGTGCTGGCGCAGTATTAATATCCAAGAATAAATACGTAAGCACAGAAAAAAAAATCCGACATGTTACTACTCGTGGTTTAGCTCATGTTGGCAGAGGGGTTGATGGAGTAGTCAATCGTCCGAATGACAATGGCATCGCAATGCCTTATGGCAAGGACGTTTTTATCCACGCTTGCAAATATATGACGAAAGCAATTTGCGATATTATCGAAAAAAGTGATAAATTGCTCAGTGATATTGATTATATAATACCACATCAGGCAAATATACGTATAATTAATCATGTAGCCAAAGAACTACAATTCAATGATAATCAAATCATTACAAATATAAATCGGTTAGGAAACACAGGTTGTGCCAGCACTGTAATCGGGATGTCTGAAAACATGGCAAAATTTACTCAAGATTCGACAATTGTTATCACTGTATTTGGCGGTGGCTACTCAAGTGGTGCGGCGTTAATTCAATAAATTTTTTACGCAATTATTTATGAGCATTTACTCTACAAATAACTGCGATTAATATACAATTTCAAGCTATTGCTCCAAAATGATAATATTCGTGTTAAGGTCTAAGACCTATTTTTTATGAAACGTTTAAGCTGTGAATTAACAACT
>JAOZMU010000439.1 GCA_029934165.1 Bacteroidales bacterium | reverse complement strand
AAGTTGTTAATTCACAGCTTAAACGTTTCATAAAAAATAGGTCTTAGACCTTACTAACAGAAAAGTTGGAAGAACTATTAAGAAAAAATTACTTGCGATTGTACTTTAAGTTTGAACTTGTCTTCACATAAATTTTAAGGTATATTATATTAGGTTCTATGGTAGAACGTTGTTGGTTAATAAATTTTCTGTTTGGTTCAATATTTGTTATGCTGCTATATTTCTTATAACAAGGCGATTACATAAATATTTTTTATGTAAATTTCTGAGGAATAATTTTTATTACAGAATTTCTATATATTGCAAATCATTTCAAAATTGTTAAGATGTACATTATCAGTACTTACGCAATAATCTAAAGTCCTATGCCAAAATTGAAATTCAATACCAACAATATTCTTCCATAGAACCATTATATTATATAGAAAAAAGTAATATCTTTGCTGTAAAATACGATAATAATTTAATTAAATAGTTGCTTTTTATAAACGAAATATTATCAAGCTACAGGCTAATATAAATTAATTTGGTTTTGACTACAAATTTGTTTCTACCAATAATTTAATTTTATAGACGAATAAGCAAAATAAGTATATATTCAATTTGTTTTTACAAAAAAAATGCTTAATTTGTTTTCATTAAAAGTAAGCAATATCTAAGACTAATGTGCATAATGATAACTGTTTTGGCTTTATAAAGCATTTGTTTTTTCAGAATAAAATCAGTAAATTTGTTTTTTTTACCACTAAAATTTTGCAAACCTATTTTTATTAAACGTTTAAGCTGTGAATTAGCAACTTATGTTGTTAAAAAGCGGAAGAATTTTTGTAATAGTACCTAATAATACCAATACTTTTATAGTAATTATAATCATTTAAAGTAAAACTGTATAAAATTAGAAAAATGACAAGTATTCAAAAATTGCTGTGCTTTATAGCCGGCGCGAAAAAGGAAGTTTTGTACAGGAATGAAGTCAAGAGCGCATCTGTCAATCTTTCGCTGATTGGGACATTTATCCTTTTAACTGGCGTTTTTGCCACCATATCTGGCAGCTACGTTGTGTATAGTATTTTCGAGGATACTATCATTTCTATCTTAATAGGGCTGCTTTGGGGTGTACTCATAATTACTATTGATAGATTTATTATTGTTTCGTTGAAAAAAATCCGAAGCGTTGAAAACAAGAAACAAGACAAACTTCTTGTGCTTTTGAATGCTCTGCCAAGAATAATTTTGGCTGTTTTTATCGGTTTTTTAGTCGCGATTCCGTTAGAATTGAAAATTGTTGAAAACAGATTGCTCGTTGAAATGAATGACAAAATCAATCAACGAGATTCCATCCGCAAAGCAAACAATAAAACACTTATCAGAGCTGATTATGTCATGCCTATCGAGCAAAAAGAAAACGACCTTATGAACATGAAAGACACAGACCCTGAGGATGTTGACATACTGGAGTCGTCTAAGGCTACCAAAGTTAACGAAATAAAAATAAGGCAAAAACAAATTAACAACCACGAATATAATGTAAATAATCTCCGCAAACAGATGATGGTTGTAAATTTGAGACTTGCAAATTTGAAAACGCAGCAGCAAGACAGCACTGTGATTAAAAAAATGCAAGCATTAAACGGAGAATACAACAAAGTTCGTAGGCAAATTTTAAGGCTGAAAGGATATATTGCAGGGCAAAACGAGTTGAAAGCAGAAGTTGAAGCCGATTTAGCCGAAATTCAAGCCGAAATTGACGAAAAATTTGCTATTCATCAAAGAAAACAAGACGAAGTAAAAGAAGAAATTGTTGGACTAAAAGCAGATAAAAAAACAGAAAAACAGCGAATGAGGAAAATTTCGAGCGATGCAAGAGTTTTAGATTTACGAAATCAAACTTTAGTAGAACGATTTGCAACCTTATCTGCGCTGAAAGAAAAAGATGCTGGAATCCGAAGACTAGGCTGGAGCTTATCTCTATTATTTATTATGATAGAAGCGTTCCCTATTCTTGTTAAACTGCTTTCGCCGGCAAATCTTTACGACCGCGCGCAATTTATTTACGATGAAAAAAAGAGTGCCGAGCTTATTGATAATTTGAAAAATGAAAGCAAAAATCCTATCGTTTTCATCGCACAAGAATCCGACAAAGAGAACCTATCGTTGATACTCACAGTTTTGAAAGAAAGTTTTGAAAGAAAAGTGAGAGCAAACCCCGACAACGTTGACGAACTATTAGTGAAATACGAATCTCAAAGAGAAGCAATTATTGATAAATATAAGAAAAGTCGAGTAGCTGAGGAAGAATTATTTCGACAAGGGGCATAATGATATGTAGGAACGTAACGTAAAGACAATAAACTCAACACGTTCTAATATTAGCCCCATGCACTTGAGCATAGAAAAAAGAGGCACATCTTGATGTGCCTCTTTTTTATTTTGTAAGAGTACTTATTACGAAAGACGCTCAATATCACGGCGTTCTTTTTTCGTTGGTCGTCCCTTACCTCTTTCTCTTTTTCCTTGAAAATCTAATTTCATCATTTCAAGTTTGTCCAACTCTTCTTTTGGTGTTTGGTTTTCGACATAGTCTGCAACCAACTTAGCACCAACACGATTCTGTAATAACTGAATAACTTTATACTTATAAAGTACCGGATTTTTTCGTGCGCTGATAATGTCGCCAACAGAAACAGAGCGAGACGCTTTTACCGGCGAATCGTTAATTAAAACGTTGCCTTTTTTGCATGCTTCCGAGGCAATGCTTCTCGATTTAAAAATCCGTACAGACCAAATAAATTTGTCGATACGGACGCTGCTAATTTGTGCCATTTTTTTCTTCTTTTACTTCCAACTTAAACCCTGCACCATGAACATTTGTTATGCTTATATTCGTATCTGGACGTAAGTATTTTCTTAGCTTCGTAATGTAAACATCCATGCTTCGTCCCATAAAATAATCGTCTTCTCCCCAAATCTTTTTCAAAGCAATCTCACGACGCAATAGCTTGTTTTTATACCTACATAACATACGTAAAACGTCTGCTTCCTTCTTGGTCAAATGTTTGCTTTCTTCGGCAGAAATAAGCGATTGGTTAAAATAATCGAAAGTATAAATACCCAAATGAAAAATCTCTTTCGTTTCCAGAGGATTATCAAATTTCTGAACTCTACGAAGTATCGCTTCAATACGCAACGTAAGTTCCTCGGTGCTAAATGGTTTTGTTATGTAGTCATCAGCTCCAAGCCGTAACCCCTCAATTTTGTCTTCTTGCAAAGTCTTTGCAGTCAAGAATATAATAGGAATAGCCTCGTTCTTTTTTTTAATATCGGCAGCTAGTGTAAAACCGTCTTTGCTAGGTAACATAATGTCCAAAATGCACAAATCATAAGAGCCACTTACAAAAGTGTTGTAGCCCATAAGACCATCGCGTTGTAAATTAACATTGTAGCCTAACATCTCAAGATAATCTTTTAAGATAAAACCAAGATTTGCATCATCTTCTACCAGCAAAATATTTGCCTTGTTTTCCATATTTTTGTGTTAATTGTTTTGAATATCTTTCTGTGAATAAGCTCTTTAACTAGGCTTGCAAAGAATTGACTCGTTGCAACAAGCGGCATATTCTTCAACTATCAAAACTATTAAACGGAATATTTACTTATAATATTTATTCTATTTTCAAAATTTTTAACAAATTTAAAAAGAAAAAGAAAAATAACTAAATTAAAAATAGTTTTTCTTGAAAGCTCTATTCTAAAAATAGTGGGTGAAGATAAAAATGCTTATCATTATAAGTACTCTTACAAAAGTTCTTACGCTTTTTATTAACCTAAGTTGTTAATTCATTAGACTTTGGACAAAATTCACTAACCCCAAAAAAATATTATGTTGATTTTCAA
>JAOZMU010000438.1 GCA_029934165.1 Bacteroidales bacterium | reverse complement strand
GATTTAACAGAGCTAAAAATAGCTAATTATTAACACCCCAGTCTTAGACCTTAAACCAATTAATAATGAACCGACTATCATTAATTATCAAGACGTATATTTCCGATATGTTACTGTCATTAAGCGATATACGCTCAAAAAGAAATGCAATAAAATTGATTAACGCCATACTGGCAGGAAAACAACAAAGTTGAAAACATTAGCCAAAGATACCAAGGAATACGAACATTCAGAATTTGTTTATAAAAATCAATTTACATTGAAAAGAACAATGTGCGTAAGCTTGCGGATGGAAACAACAACTTAATGACAATCAGCTTTTTTTGTGAATTTTCAATAATTAAAACTTTTTATAAATAAATCCTGAGCAACTGAACTAATTGTCTATAATGCTCATATACAGGCGAATATATTTTTAGTTTTACGAAAATTTTTATTTATTGACAGAGTTTATAAAATTTTATTGTTGGAACATATTTTTATTTTGTGGTGTTGGGAGGTTTGGCTATTTTTATAAAATTTGATGAAAATCCGTGAAAAACATTCTAATTTGGATTATCTGTATTCTAATTTGTGCGATGCGAGGAACACGGATAACACTGATTTTTCTAATTTTGAATAAAATATTTGCGACATAATAAACTGAAAATCAACAAGCTGAAAATTTAAGCAAAAACCGTTGTAAGCCGAAAAAAATTCTATGAAAATAACTAATCTACATACAATCTACGAAAGTAATAATTCTACCATTTACAAAGGAAAACATTCCGGCTTTGATAATGAGATTATTATCAAAGTTTTAAATCAAGAATATCCTACCGAAGAGCAAATAACGCGCTTCAATAATGAATATGAATTTATTAAAGATACTGAGATTTCTGGTGTCCGAAAAGTTTTCCGGAAAGAAAAAACAGATGGAAAAAATGTTTTGCTGTGTGAGTATTTTGAAGGACAAACTTTGAAAAAATTTATCAATACAAAAAGCAATTTTAACACCTTAATTAATATTGCATCTAATATTTCTCAAATTCTTGGCGAAGTACATTTACAAAACATAATACATAAAGATATTAATGCAAATAACATTCTGATAAACAATGATAACGAGCTTAGAATTATTGATTTTGGACTTGCCACAAAATACACTTTAAAAACACAAAATATTTCAAATCCCGAACATCTGGAAGGTACGATTTCTTATATTTCGCCCGAACAAACAGGACGAATGAACAGAAGTGTTGATTACAGAACAGATTTATATTCTTATGGCATTGTTCTGTACGAAATGTTTACACAGCAACTACCTTTTTCTGAGACAGATAGCATGGTATTAATCCATTCTCATATTGCCAAATCGCCAACGCCTCCTAACGAAATTAATAAAGATATTCCAAAAATTTTATCAGAAATTATTTTAAAACTGCTTTCAAAAAATGCCGAAGACCGTTATCAATCTGCTTTTGGACTAAAACACGACTTACAGCTTTGCCAAAGTTCAAAACTGTGGCAAAATTTTACACTTGGCGAAAAAGATTTTTCTGGTAAACTTTCTATCCCCGAAAAATTGTATGGTCGTGAAAATGAGATTGAAAAGCTATATAAAATTTATGAAAATGTAAGTCAAGGACAAACAGAATTACTATTAATTTCGGGATATTCCGGTGTTGGAAAATCGGCACTTATTCACGAAATTCATAAACCTTTAACAGAAAATAGAGCTTTTTATATTGAAGGTAAATTCGACCAATTTCAAAAAAACATTCCTTTTCGCGCAATTATTTTGGCGTTTACCGATTTTGCCAATGCTATTCTCAAAGAAAGTGAAGAAAATTTAAAATATTGGCGAAATTTAATTCAAGAATCTGTCGGAAATATTGGAGGCGTGTTATCAGCTTTAATCCCTGATTTAGAACTTATTATTGGTAAACAACCCAACCTTCCTGAGCTTGAAGGCGAGCAAGCTCAAAACCGTTTTAATTATGTTTGGAGCAGTTTTGTAAAAGCAATATCGGCTGCCAAACACCCGCTCGTTGTTTTTATTGATGACATACAATGGGCTGATAATGCTTCGCTGGAACTACTGAAAATATTACTCTCTGATACAGAAATACATTATTTGTTTTGCATTATTGCATATCGAGATAACGAAATCAATTCCTCTGACCTTCAGGGATTTATAAGTTTAGAAAATGTAAATATTTCAGAAATAAAATTAGAAAATTTAACACAAAACGATATAACCAATTTGTTTGAAGATGTGCTTAAAAATTCGCATGAGGTTCAAAAACTCACAGATTTAGTATATTCCAAAACATCGGGAAATGCCTTTTTTACTACCCAGTTTCTTATAAACCTTTACGAAGAAGAATTGTTGAAATTTGATTTTGAGAATAATTGTTGGACATGGAATATCAAAGCTATCCAACAAATAGAAATCACTGATAATGTAGTGGAATTTCTTGCAAAAAAAATAAAAAAACAGCCAAAAGAAACGCAAGAAATCTTAAAAATAGCAGCCTGTATTGGCAATCGGTTCAATTTAAAAACTCTATCAATAATATACAAATCAGATGAAAAACATGTAAAACAAGAATTAGAAATTGCAATTTACGAAAGTCTAATTTTTCCCATCGATAAAAGAAATTTTGAATTTGTACATGACAGAATACAACAAGCCATTTATTCTACTATTCCTGATGACGAAAAGAATATTTTTCATTTGCAAGTGGGCAAACTTTTATTAAAATCATTAGATAATGAAAGCCTGCAAAAACAAATTTTTGATGTTGTAAACCAACTAAATTTCGGTATAGATTTGCTTGAAAATCAAGACCTAAAACAACTTACCAGATTAAATTTGCAAGCCGCAATAAAAGCAAAAGCATCATCGGCATATTTGCCTGCTTATGATTATTTGAAAATTTCGAGCGGTTTATTGGAAAACAATACTTGGAAAACAGATTATGATTTAACTCTGCAAATTTACGATGAACTTGCAGAACTTTCTTATCTAACCGGCAATTATAAAGAAACAGAACTCTATGTAAAAACAACAAATAAAAACACAAAAAAAAATATAGATGGAG
Source organism: Bacteroidales bacterium (assembly GCA_029934165.1). GTDB lineage: Bacteria > Bacteroidota > Bacteroidia > Bacteroidales > JAOZMU01 > JAOZMU01. The sequence goes on along the minus strand of JAOZMU010000438.1, from coordinate 812 downwards.
TAAATGCAAATTGCTCACTTATACACACATACAGAGCGCAATCTCAATATACTGAAGCCGTAAAAACTGGTTTGAAAATCCTATCAAAACTTGGACTTAATTTTCCGAAAAATCCATCAAAATTGCATATAATTTTCAATCTTATTAAGTCATCACTTGCATTTCAACGTATTGGACTTAACAAATTCAAAAAATTGCCTCTCGCAAATGATATACTTAAAAAAGCTCAATTCAAAATACTCCAAACGATTACCAGCTCTGTTTACATATCATCGGAAAAGTTATTACCATTAATTATTTTTAAAAATATTACGTCTATAACGAATAACGGCTTTTATAGCAGTAGCCCTTACTTAATTGCAGCTTACGGATTTATATTAGGAACAATAAATAAATTCGAGTTGGCTGAAAAAATCGGCGAAATTGCACCTTACATACAAGAAAAACACAACCTTGAACAAGGGGTAAGCAGAACAAATTTTGTTAATATAAATTTCATAAAAGTTTGGAATACTGAATTATATGTAATAGTGAACAAATTAATAAAAAGTCATAAAATCGACTTAGAAATAGGAGATATAGAATTTGCCAGTTATCATTTATTCTCATCGGATTATTTATCGTTCAACTTAAATATTAATTTAACAAAACTAAAAGAAAAAGCGATTGAAGACTTAAAACAACAGTATAAATTCGACCAAAATATGCCAATTAATGTACATCGGATTTTGCTGCAAACTATACATAATTTATTAGATAGAAATTATGATAAAGCTCACATATATGTCGGTGAATATTTTGAAGAATATAAA
>JAOZMU010000437.1 GCA_029934165.1 Bacteroidales bacterium | reverse complement strand
CCTAACTAAAACTAAATCAGGCGTAAGCAAAATTATTAATTACTAAGAGTACTTATTATAAAATAACAACTTAAAAATACCGTTTATTTTCACATTTTTTTATAGAAAAAACACAAATCGTAATTATTGTAAAATATGTTCAAAAAAATATTAATAGCAAACAGAGGCGAAATTGCAATTAGAGTAATCAGGTCTTGCAAAGAAATGGGAATAACCACAGTAGCAGTCTATTCCGATGCCGACAGACGTTCACTTCATGTAAGAATTGCCGATGAAGCCTATCATATTGGCGAGTCTTCTTCGGCACAAAGTTATCTGAGAATGGATAAAATTATTGAAGCCGCAAAAAAAAGTAATGCCGAAGCAATTCACCCCGGATATGGTTTTTTGTCGGAAAATGCAGAATTTACTGAGGCGTGCAACAAGGCAGGAATAAAATTTATTGGACCCGATGCTTACGCAATTTCTACAATGGGCGACAAAATAACTGCCAGAAAGAAAATGATTGAAGCCGGCGTGTCGGTTGTTCCGGGTACTAAAGGTGAAATGCGGGATAATGCAACAATCCTGAAATCGGCAAAAGAAATCGGCTATCCGGTTATGGTCAAAGCATCTGCCGGAGGTGGCGGGAAAGGAATGCGTCTTGTGAAATCGGAAGAAGAAATTATTAATGCCGTAAAGATGGCAAAATCGGAAGCAAAATCGGCTTTTGGTAACGATGCTGTTTATCTCGAAAAATTTGTAAATTCGCCACATCATATTGAATTTCAGGTTCTTGCAGATAAATTCGGTAACACAATTCACATAAACGAAAGAGAATGCTCGGTACAGAGAAGGCATCAAAAAGTGGTAGAAGAAACCCCATCTCCATTGATGACCGCCGCACTGCGACAAAAAATGGGAGCAGAAGCCGTTGCAGCAGCAAAAGCGGTGAATTACGAAGGTGCCGGAACAGTAGAATTTCTTGTCGATAACGACTTAAACTATTATTTTCTCGAAATGAACACTCGTTTACAGGTTGAACACCCTGTTACAGAGCAAACAACAGGCATTGACCTTGTTAAAGAACAAATTAGAATTGCTTATGGCGAAAAACTGTCCTTAAAACAAGAAGATGTAATACTGTTTGGACATTCGATGGAATGTAGAATTTATGCCGAAGATGCTGAAAATAATTTCATGCCAAGTCCGGGCAAAATAAAGTATGTTAAAGAACCCGCCGGAATTGGAGTCCGAAACGATGGATATATTTACAAAGGATTTGAAATTCCAATACACTATGACCCAATGATTTCCAAATTAATTGTTTGGGGAAAAGACCGACAAGAGGCAATTAACAGAATGAAACGCGCATTGTGCGAATATAGAATAATTGGAGTAAAAACTTCAATACGATTTTTGATGAAAATCTTTGAAAATAAGGAATTTATAGCAGGAAATTATAACACTCAATTCATCGAGACATACTCCGAAGAACTATTCTCAGGAGCAACATGCGAAAACGAAGATATTGAAAATATTTCTGCAATAACAGTTTTTCTGGAATACTTGGATCAGGTTTCATTACATAGTTCAACTATTAACACACAGCAAATTAACAAATGGAAAGACTATGGAAGACGAAAAGGAATTGGCAATTGATGAATGATAACAAACTAAACATTCAATAATCGACACGTAACAATTAAATAATACGACAATGGAATTAGAGGTTAAAATTAATAATAAATTAAAAAAACTTGAATTAATTTCTCAAGAAGATGAAATTTACACAATTCGGGTAGATGATGAATTTTATGAAGTTATTGCAGTAAAAACAACGCCTCAGGTATATTCTGTTTTGCTGGATAATATATCTTATACATTAGAAATTGCCAAGACAGATTTTTCGGGTAAGAAATTTAATGTCAGCACCAAAAACTATAAATTCATGGCAAAAGTTATTGATGCACAAACAAAATATCAACAGTCGCGCAAACAAGAAAACGATGAAAATAGTTCGGACATTATTTCAACTCCAATGCCAGGTCAGGTTATTAAAATTATGGTCGCAGAAGGACAAAAAGTGAAGTCTGGAGATACTATTATTATTGTAGAGGCAATGAAAATGCAAAGCGAATACAAGGCTAGTAATGATAGAATTGTGAAAGAAATTCTTGTTGAAGAGGGCGATAAGATAAAAGGACATCAACCGTTAGTTATTTTAGAAAAAGAATAAAACTTAAAATTTAAAAATTCGAAAATATGTCAATATTAGAGGAGAAATTCAACGAATTTGAAAAGCGTAGCAAAGAAGCAGAACTTGGTGGTGGAAAGGTGCGTTTGGAAAAACAAAAGAACGCAGGGAAAAAAACAGCACGACAACGTATTGAACTGCTTTTAGATAAAGGAACTTTCATTGAGTTCGACAAGTTTGTTGTTCATACAACATCGGATTTTGATATGGATAAAAACAAAATCACCGGCGATGGAGTAATCACCGGACATGGAAAAATCGATGGCAGGTCTGTATATGTGTTTTCTCAGGATTTTACTGTTTTTGGCGGTTCGTTGAGCAGAGCAAACGCCAATAAAATAATAAAAATTATGGATACCGCCATGAAAATGGGCGCACCTATTATAGGACTAAACGATTCTGGCGGCGCAAGGATTCAGGAAGGTGTTGCAAGCCTGGCGGGATATGCCGACATTTTTATCCGAAACACAAAAGCCTCTGGCGTAATTCCGCAAATATCTGCTATTCTTGGTCCATGTGCCGGTGGTGCAGTTTATTCGCCGGCAATCACCGATTTTATTCTAATGACAAAGCAAACAAGCTACATGTTTGTAACAGGTCCCGATGTTATAAAAACCGTTACGCATGAAGAAGTTACAAAAGAAGAACTTGGAGGAGCAAACACCCACAACTCTAAAAGCGGTGTAGCTCACCTGATTGCAGATGACGATGCGCAGGCTATGATGATGCTCAGAGAACTAATAAGTTTTCTGCCATCGAACAATCTGGAAGACCCGCCCATGAAACCAACCAACGACCCAATTGACCGTGAAGACGAAGACCTACAAGAAATTGTGCCCGTTGACCCAAACAAACCATACAACATGAAAGATATTATTGAAACAATTGTCGATGATAAAATCTTTTTTGAAATAATGCCTTTGTACGCTCAAAATATAATTATCGGTTATGCACGTATGGCAGGTAAAACTGTTGGTTTTGTTGCAAACCAACCACAAGTATCAGCCGGAGTTCTTGACATTGATTCTTCGATAAAAGCAGCAAGATTTGTTAGGTTTTGCGATGCCTTTAACATTCCAATCGTAACAATGGTCGATGTTCCGGGCTTCCTTCCGGGAACAATTCAAGAATTTGGCGGAATTATTAAACACGGAGCAAAACTGCTGTACGCTTTCTCAGAAGCTACCGTTCCGAAAATAACTCTCATTACAAGAAAAGCCTACGGCGGTGCCTACGATGTAATGTCTAGCAAACATATTGGAGCTGATGTAAATTTTGCTTATCCAACAGCCGAAATTGCCGTTATGGGAGCCGAAGGAGCTGTAAACATCTTATTTAGAAATATTAAAGATATAGACGAAAAAGCAAAAATTGTTGAAGACTACAAACAAAAATTTGCCAATCCATACAAAGCCGCAGAACTAGGGTACATCGACGAAATTATTTACCCAAAAGAAACCCGCAAAAAAATAATTCAGGCTCTTGATATGACCAAAAATAAATCGCAAAAAAACCCGCAAAAAAAACACGGGAATATTCCATTATAATCAATTGATGTTTGTTCAGAAAGTCCGGTTTTTCGCAAGAATAATCTCGGTGTAGCTTTTTAATATTCTGATTATAACGGTTTTTGTTGAAATTACAATTTGTTGATTTTCAGTTTATTA
>JAOZMU010000436.1 GCA_029934165.1 Bacteroidales bacterium | reverse complement strand
CAAAGCTAACTGGTTAAGTAACAGGGGTGTCCAACTTTAGACTGGTAGCCAAAACTTGCAACCACCTTAACTTAGCAATCTCTGCATTTTGCTACTGCTACATACGTGGCTATATAAGTACTCTTACAAAAGTTCTTACGCTTTTTATTAACCTAAGTTGTTAATTTACAGCTTAAACGTTTCATAAAAAATAGGTCTAAGACCTTAATGTATATTCCTACGGGATTTTGTTAAAAATCCTTGTAAATAAAATCGGCATAAATAATGCAATTTCAACTTTTCCCTTAGGGAAATCCATTATGTATCCCACGATGGCAATCGTGGAAAATAATAATATAACAAATACCAAAAAAGCGAGATGCAGATAGGTATCTCGCTTTTTTATTATTTATGAAATGGTGATGTTTGCCTACGAAACTACTTTAGGAATCACATTTTTGGCTTTTTTAGTTTTCTTTGCCTTACGGCGATTTTTATGCTCTTCGATTTTCACTTCGATTTTTCCTACTGTATCATAAACAACCGGAGTTGCAATGAAAAGAGAAGAGTAAGTACCAACAACGACACCGATTAACAACGCAAAGATAAACCCGCGAATTACCTCGCCACCCAAAATAAAGATTGCCAAAAGAACAACCAACGTTGTGAGCGATGTGTTTACCGTACGGCTTAATGTGCTGTTTAGTGCTAAGTTGTAAACCTCTTCTTTTTCTTTTTTCGGGTGTAGGTTTAAAAATTCTCGAATACGGTCAAAAACAACCACCGTGTCATTCAGAGAGTAACCTACAACTGTTAGGATTGCTGCGATAAATGCTTGGTCAATTTCGAGAGAGAAAGGCATAAAACCATATCCTAACGAGAATATTCCGAGTACCACAAGGACATCATGTGCCAAGGCAGCAAGCGCGCCAAGACCAAATCGCCAGTTACGGAATCGCATAAAGATATATAGGAACATGACGAGAAGAGCAAAAATAATAGAATACACCGCTGCAACTTTAATGTCATCTGCAATTGTTGGTCCTACTTTTTGCGAGCTTTTCTTACCAAAAACAACATTATCGGCATCTTTATCATTTGCAACACGAATCTGTTTGTCTGCTTCATAAACATAACCATTCAAGAAATTTTCTTTGGTTACAACTTCGGCAATATATTTTCCTGTTAGTCCTTCAAAAAGTTTAGACTCGACAATACTGTCAATGTTGGTACCTTCTTCGTCAATCATAAACTTGGTAGTAATCTTGACTTGGTCTTCGTTACCAAACGTTTTGACTTCCGGCGCATGCTCGAAAACATTTTTCAGTTGGTTTGCAACATCGGTTGTACTAACATTTTTCTCAAGACGAACAACATACGTTCTGCCTCCTTTAAAATCGACACCTTGGTTAAGCCCACGAGTGAAAAGTGATGAAAGACCAATAGCTATAATAATTCCAGAAATTACATAAAAGATTTTACGTTTTCCGAGGAAGTCAATATTCGTGTTTTTCATTATGTTTTCGGTAGCCTTGATAGAGAAAGAAATGCTTTTCTTTTTGTCTAACATGGCAATAAAAATTAATCGCGTAATGAAAATCGCCGAGAACAACGAAGTTAAAATACCGATAATCAATGTTGTAGCAAAACCTTTGATTGGTCCGTGTCCGAAAACAAGAAGGATAACACCAGTAAGAATTGTTGTTACGTTGGCATCAATAATAGCAGAGTAAGCATTTTTATAACCATCGGCTATTGCAAGTTTCAATGTTTTTCCACCTCTTAGCTCTTCCCTAATACGCTCATAGATTAGTACGTTGGCATCAATCGACATACCAATCGTCAGAACAATACCAGCAATACCAGGAAGTGTCAGCACGGCATGTAACGATGCCAGAACTCCGATAATGAAGAAAATATTTGCAATCAGAGCAACGTTTGCAACCAAACCAGCTTTGTTGTAATAGATTAACATATAAAGAAGTACGATACAGAATGCTATCATAAACGACATCATTCCAGAGTCAATTGCTTCTTGTCCCAGAGAAGGACCAACAATTTCCTCTTCGATAATTCGTGCCGGCGCAGGTAATTTACCCGATTTAAGAATGTTAGCTAAATCTTTCGCCTCGGCAACATCAAAGTTTCCGGTGATTGAAGAGCGTCCTCCTTTAATTTCGGCATTAACAACAGGATAAGAATAAACAAAATTGTCAAGAACAATAGCAACCTGTCTGTCGATGTTCTTCTTTGTCAGTTTTGCCCAAGCTTTTGCTCCTTCACCGTTCATTGCCATTGTAACCTCGGCAGTTGCTTGGTTTTGTCCAAACTCGTGACGTGCATCTGTGATAACATCTCCGCTAAGTGGCGGACGACCATCACGAGGAGCTTTGATAGCAATTAGTTCGTATAAAGTCTCAGTTTCAGGGTCGAGAGATTTGATATTCCAAAAGAATTTAATGTCTCGCGGAAGTACTGTCCTGATATCTGGGTTGTTAAGGTGCGCCATTACAGTTGCCGTATCTTTGATATGCGAATATCCAACAGCAGCTCCTTTGCGTAGCTGACCTTCATTATCTGTTAAAGGAATTAAAATCCCGAAAAGTGGGTTGTCCTTTTTATATTGTTCAAAACTCTTTTGTTGAGTTTGCGTTGTGTCGTTCGCAAGAAGAGTAGAATCGTTTTGGTCGAGCAAAGATGTTTCTTCTGTCGAGTCATTTTCGGCAATCAAAGTTTCCTCTTCATTTGATGTCGAGTCTGCAACTGCCTCAGTTTCATCATCGTCTTCTTCGCCGGTTGTTTCGCGTCTCTGTAATTTTTTTAGTTTTTCGTTTGCTTTTTCAAGGTAAACATAAATACCGTCCATGTTATGAATGCGGTTATCTACGTAGTCATAAGTCTCCCAAAACTCAAGATTTGCTGTTCCTTGCAGTAATTTACGCACGCGGTCTGGCTCTTTAATACCAGGCAGTTCAACCAAAATACGGCTTTCGCGTCCTTCGAGGCGTTGTATATTTGGCTGCGTAACGCCAAAACGGTCGATACGACTACGTAAGATATTGAAAGAATTGTCAATCGCATCTTTTGTTTCCTGACGAATAACTTTCAACACATCTTCGTTGGTATGGTCGAGTTTAACACGGTCTTTCAATTCTCGTGTTGCAAAAACGGAAGCTAATTTTCCGTTTGGAGCAACCTCATCGAATGCCTGTCCGAAAAGAGTTACAAAATCCTCTTGACTATCGCGTTGTTTCACACGAGCCAACTTTATTGCAGCATTAAACGTAGAGTCTTTGCTGTAATTTGTCATCGACCGAATTAAGTCCACAACCGATACCTCAAGGGTAACGTTCATTCCGCCCTTCAGGTCAAGTCCTAAATTCAGTTCTTTTTCAAGACAATCTTTGTAGGAAAAATCTTTCACCCAGAAAAAACTATAAACGGTTTTTCCCGAAATTGAATCCAAGTATGCTGCCTCTTTCTTTGTATCGCCATTACCATACTCCGCAGCGTCATCTCTAACTCCGTTCGTAACCCACGTAAATGATAACTGATAGATACTCACCAGGGTTAGAAGGATAGCGAATAACAAAATTGCACCTTTGTTCTGCATTTGTCTTCTGTTTAATTTGTTAATATATTATTGAATTTTATACACTTTACGAAAATCAGGTTGCAAATATATTGTTTTTTTTTGAAAAATCGGCTTACTGACAAATTAATACAGGCTTTATTAATAAAAATTCGTTTACTTTCCATATCGACACAATATAATATGTCCAAACAAATACAAAAGCCAATGCGGTAATTTACATTAAACTATTTTCTATGTCAGAAGCGATAACTTAAAGACAATCAGAGTTTTTTGGACGGCTTCGGGCTTTCCGCTTGTAGTTGCCTTGTGCCTTGCGTTTTTGGCAAAAGCGGTTTA
>JAOZMU010000435.1 GCA_029934165.1 Bacteroidales bacterium | reverse complement strand
TTTAGTTAGGAATTTTAATGGCTTACTTTATTAAATTCATTTTACTAAGAAAAACTCTTTCGACTTTTTTCAGTTAGATTTCATAAAAGTTTACGAACAAAAATATCGGATACAAGTAAAAAAATATTCATAAAACTCCAGCTCTGGAATTAAAAATTACAAAAAAACAATTAAATATGAAATTTTTGTTAACTTACTTTGTCTTGTAATTTGCTGATAATCATACCAACATTGTTATGCATGGACTACAAAAATGTTTGACTATAAAAAGTCCAATACAAAACCAACAAAGAGATAAAGTAGTAAATATGAACCCAATAGATTCAATATGAAAACAATACACGAACTACAAACATCAATAGAGACAAGAATAAAAAAACACTTCTCGGACATAACAAATAGCCCATTAGGACTTTACGAGCCAATTGAGTATATGATGCAAATTGGTGGCAAAAGGCTACGACCAGCACTTGTCATGATGGCTTTCAATATCTACAACAGCACGCCCGAAAAAGCTATTGACCAAGCAATTGCGCTCGAAGTTTTCCATAATTTTACGCTCGTTCACGATGACATAATGGACAAATCCGACATTCGACGCAATATACCCACCGTGCATAAAAAATGGGACGAAAACCGCGCAATACTTTCTGGCGATGCAATGCTGATTCGGGCGTACCAACTTTTGGCAACACCCGAAAACAAGAACCTAAGCGAGAGTCTGAGGGCGTTTTCGGATATTGCAATGAAGGTTTGCGAAGGACAACAATACGACATGGAGTTTGAAACTCGCTCCGATGTCAGCATCGACGAATATTTGACCATGATTGAGCTAAAAACATCTGTTTTAATTGCAGGATGTCTAAAAATCGGAGCAATACTTGGGCAAGCACCAGCAAGCGATACCGATAAGTTATACGAATTTGGAAAAAATATCGGCATTGCATTTCAACTCCAAGACGACCTTTTGGACGTTTATGGCGATATGGAAAAATTTGGGAAAAAGATTGGTAATGATATAATTACGAATAAAAAAACGTTCCTATTACTAAAAGCCATAGAAATAGCAACAGGCAAAAATGCAAAAGAACTCTGTCAACTAATCAATCAACAAGATAAACCCGAAGAAAAAATCAAGAAAGTTATAACTATTTATAATTCCCTAAATATCAAAGAAATTACCGAAGCAAAAATATCAGAGTACTTTGATGACGCAGCAAATTCTCTCGCAACAATAGAAGTGGAAAGTGCGAAAAAAATCCGTTTACAAGAATTTGCCAATATGCTAATTATGAGGGATAAATAAGTGAATTAAAAATTATCGTTACTAGGCTGTTTTTCTCATTTTAAGGTCTAAGACCTAATTAGTGTTGCTTACGCAATTCTGTAAAACTCGAATTATCAGCAAATTACAGACATGCAAATAAGTAAAAACTTTTGTATGAGTGCTTACTTAATGAAAGTGTCTCAAAAATGACAACTTTTGCACAAAAAGAATTAGCAGAAATTAACAACAGTCTCACAACTTTGTTTTAGACTTTTGACAAAAATATAAACCGAAACAGATATTTTTATTCTAAATTAATAATTTAATAACCAAAACTTTTAAATTTTTTGAGTCATGAAAACAAAATTTATTACAATTACAATTTTGCTTTTTTTTGCAATTTTCACAATAAATGCACAATCGTGGATACAAGTTGGAGCAGATATCAATGGAGCAGAAGATAGCGACAATTCAGGAAAAGCAATAAGCATGAGCGCAGACGGTTCGACAATAATTATCGGAGCTAAAATGCACGATGGCGGAGCTGGTCATGCAAGGGTTTTTAAAAATAATGACGGAACTTGGGAGCAAATGGGCAGTCCGATAACAGGAGGTTCATTCGATGAATTTGGAGATGCTGTAAGTATAAGTTCCGATGGTACAATTATAGCAATTGGTAGTATTTATTACGGTAGTGCCGATAGTCAAGGGCATGTAGAAATTTATCAATATACTGGTAGTTATTGGCAATCAATAGGCGAAATTGTTGGGGAATTAGGCGACTACTCAGGTTGTTCGGTTAGTTTAAATGCAGATGGTACTAAGTTAGCAATTGGTGCATACATAAATGATGCCGGCGGTTACGAAGCTGGCTGTGCAAGGGTATTCCAATACGAATCTGGAACAACATGGACACAAATTGGTAGTGATATTCAGGGCATAGCAGATGAACGTGCAGGCGAAACTGTTTGTTTAAATTATGGCGGAGATACACTAGCAGTTGGAGCTTATTATAATGATACCAACGGCAATAATTCTGGTTGTGTTAGAATTTATGAAAATAATTCTGGAACATGGGAACAAATAGGTAGTAATATTTATGGCGAAGGCACAGAAGACGAATTTGGTACATCAATAAGTTTTAGTAACGATGGCTCAATTGTAGCAATTGGTTCTTTGTGGAATAGTGGAAACGGTTTTTATGCAGGACACGTAAGGGTTTTTCAGAACAATGCAAACACATGGCAACAAATTGGAAATGATATTGATGGAGAAGGAGCAAATAACAATTCTGGAACTGTAAGTTTAAATTCCAACGGTTCTTTGTTAGTAGTTGGTGCTTACGGTAATAGTGCAAACGGCACTTCGTCGGGAAGAGTAAAAATATATGAAAACGTTAGCGGAACTTGGACACAATTGGGGGAAAATTTAGACGGAAATGCCGATTTCAACTTTTTTGGAGCCGGAGTAACTTCAAGTTCCGATGGTTTAATTATTGCAGGAGGAGCTACTTGTAGCAATGGATACAATGGTGGTAAAGGTTATGTTAGAGTTTTTGAACTTTCGTACAGTCCTTTAATTACAACCCAACCGAACAACCAAATAAATGTTTGTCCAAATGCTGATATTTCTTTTTCTATCGGTGGCGGAAATATTAACACATATCAATGGCAGGTTAATGAAGGAGCAGGATTTAATGATATTACAAATGTCGGAGTTTACTCAAATGCAACAACCGCAACCTTAAACATAACAGGAGTAACAGCAGAAATGAATAATTTTGAATACAAATGTTTTGTAACAAACAACAATGGAAATAACACAAGCGAAATCGCTACCATAACTATTGATGCCGAAAATCCAACTATAATTTGTGTCGCCAATCAAACAAAAAACACACAAGAAGGTGAAACTTTTTATGCTGTTTCTGGTGATGAATTTGACGCTCAAGCTAACGATAATTGTGAAATAGCAAGCGTTACTAATAGTTTCAATAATTTATCGACATTGGATGAAGCAGAATTTCCAATTGGTTCAACCGTAGTTGAATGGACGGTTACAGACGTAATGAATAATTCTGAAACATGCAGTTTTGAAGTTCATATTAATGAATTTGTCGGTATTGAATCATTACAACAAAATACGGTTTCTGTTTATCCAAACCCTTCAAACGGCATTTTCAACCTTGAAATATCTGCAAGACCTTCAAGCGTTAGTTCTACAAACGTTTCAATAACAGATATAACAGGCAAAATAGTTTACAATCAGCAATTAAGAAGTAATAAAGAACAAATAATAATAGATATTTCTACACAAGTAAAAGGGATTTATTTATTAAAAATACAAACCGAAACAAGTGTTTATATAGAAAAAATAATCCGATTATAACGGTTTTTGTTGAAATTATAATTTGTTGATTTTTCAGTTTATTATATCGCAAATATTTTATTCAAAGTTAGAAATCAGTATTAATCAGTTAAATCAGTGTTCCTATCATTGCAAAAATAGGAATACTGATTAGATTGTTTTTTACAGATTTACATTTTTCAACAAAATCCGTTTTAATAAGTAATTTTCATATAAATCATCTTCGGGATTCACTACCTTAAATCCGAATGTCTTTTTGTAATTTTTTTACTTTTATGT
>JAOZMU010000434.1 GCA_029934165.1 Bacteroidales bacterium | reverse complement strand
TATAAGAATATTTCTTTTCGATGTGAATTGATTTTTTTTGTCCAAAGTCTAATATGATAAATGATTGAATATATACATATTAACTAATGCCAAAAATAATCTGCTGAGTTTTCAGCTTAATAGCATTTAGCTGTTCATGCAAATCTGGAAAATGATGCAAAATAATCTGAAAAACACATATTCAAATTCGCTGAGTTCTCGTTTCTTTAAGTTTTTCCGTATCGCCTTTTGTTGGCAGTAAAACTTACTTGATTTTCGTGTTTTATTCTTTCTTCCTAACCCTTATAAAAAACTCAAAAATTAAAGCCAATAAATTGATTATAAATTTGTTAGTTTGAATAATAAACACTATCTTTACTCTCGAAGATATAAAAACAAACGCAGCCCATTTCTATATCCTTCAAATGATAATAAGTTAATTATCAGCGTTTTATGGATTAGGCTGCAATTTATTCCATCATTATGAAACATATCTACACCAAACCGAATGGAGGAGTTATTTTCCCTCTTTTTATGTCTAAATTAACTCGAAAGCATTAATTTCAACCGGTTGATTATTAGCCTGTTGTGAAGATTACTAAATTATTGATTATTTTATGTAGCAGTTTTTGAAACGTTATAACAAATAAAAACAAAAAATGATAAGTATTTACGAGAGATTAACAAAAATTGAGCAAGAGAATAAAAAGGCAGCTTTATGCCTGATTGTCAATACAAAAGGCTCTACGCCACGTAAACAAGCTTCGAAAATGATTGTTTATGGCGATGGTAGTATTTTTGGCACTATTGGTGGCGGAATGCTTGAAAAACAAGTAATTGAGAATGCACTTTCGGCTATCGAATTATGCGCGCCACGACATTATGTTCATCAACTCGAAGCAGATTTGAACATGACCTGTGGTGGCATTGTAGAAGTCTATATCGAACCGATTGCAGCGCAAAATGAACTTTGGATTTTTGGTGCCGGACACGTTGGACTGAAACTTGCCGTTTTAGCCGAAATCCTTGATTTTAAGGTGAAATTGTTTGACTCCCGAAAAGAAATTGTCGAAAACGCAGCCAAAAGTGGAGTGGAAGTTGTTTATACGGAATACGCTAATATTCTTAGTACTATTCAATCAAATTCAAATGTTTACGTAGCCGTAATGACCCATTCGCATGATTTTGACCGTGAAATTGTTGCAAAATGCGCCACACTAAATTTTGCGTATCTTGGAATGATTGGTAGCCGTCGAAAAGTTAAGAAAACACAGGAGTTGCTTGTCGATTCTGGAGTTTTGACGGACGATGAGTTCCAAAAAATTGATAGTCCGATGGGAATCCCAATTGCTACCGAAACTCCTGATGAGATTGCAGTTTCGGTTTTGGCAAAGCTCATAGATGTTCGGCGCACAGCGAAATAACTGATTACTAATTACTTAAACCGCCTTGACTTATGTCAAAAATTATATTTTATCTTAACACAGAGCGTCAAGAAATAGATTTTTCTTCGAGCGCAGAATATAGTCCAACTACCACAGTATTAAATTATTTGCGCAGTCTTTCGAGACAAAAAGGAACAAAAGAAGGCTGTGGTGAAGGCGATTGTGGAGCTTGCACTGTTGTTGTTGCCGAACCAGAAGGTAAACGGCTTAAATACAGCTCGATAACTTCTTGTATTGTGTTTCTCCCAATGTTGCACGGTAAACAGTTGATTACTGTTGAGCATCTTGAAAGTAAAAAAGGATTGCACCCCGTTCAACAATCTATGGTTGAGTTAGATGCGAGCCAATGCGGCTTTTGTACCCCCGGTTTTGCGATGTCTATTTTTTCTCTGTATAAAGCTGAAAAACAGCCAAGTAAGGAAGATATTTTAGATGAATTGACAGGTAATTTGTGCCGTTGTACTGGATATAGACCAATTATTGATGTTGCAAATACGGTTTGTGCCAACCAAAAAGAGGACAAATTCTCTGAGAGTGAGGCAGATATGATAATAAATTTAGCTCAAATTTCAGATAATTATCCGCAAGTTTCGATTGCAATTCCACAAAATCAATATTTTGCTCCATCGACTGTTGAAAATGCCTTACGGTATTTAGAAAAATATCCCGATTGTACCATAATTTCGGGAGCATCAGATGAATCTTTGCGGATTACCAAAAAAAATGAAACGATTCCTAACATACTGGATTTAAGTCGGATAAAGACACTAAAGTCTTTTTCCAACACTTCGGATAAGGTGATTATTGGCGCAGGTTTGAGCCTTGAAGCAATTAGAAAAAAAACGGTGAAAACACATCGAGCTTTGTCGGAAATGCTTTCTGTTTTTGGGTCAAAACAAATACGTAATAAAGCAACTCTTGGTGGTAATTTGGGGTCGGCTTCGCCAATTGGCGATACTATTCCAGTGCTGATGTCATACGATGCAGAAGTTGAGGTTCAGTCCTTAGCAGGTAAACGTATAGTGCCTGTTACTGAGTTTGTTACAGGCTATCGAAAAACTGTTATTGCCACAAACGAGATAATCACCGCAGTTGTTATTCCGCAAATAAAATCCGATAATACTTTTGTACGTAGTTATAAAATTTCTAAAAGGAGAAATTTGGATATTTCGACTGTTAGCGCAGGATTTAGGCTTGTTTTGAAAGAAAAAATGGTTGAATCCGTCAAATTATATTTTGGTGGAATGGCAGCTTATGTAAAATCTGCTACAAATACCGAGAAATTTCTTGTTGGCAAATCCTGGACAAAAGAAAATATTGTGAAAGCAATGAAACTAATCAAAACAGATTTTTCACCCATTTCTGACGCTCGTTCAAGTGGTAATGCTCGGTTGTTAATGACTGAAAATCTGATACTTAAATTTTATAACGATACTTTTTAGAATAAATAAATTGAGTTATTATTTTTGTAATTTTCATTTGTATTTTTAGTACAATAATAAGTGTGTGAAAAATGAACGACACTTTTCGGATTGTTATAGGTTTGAATATAAGCTATATACAATTTCAAATAAAAAGTACTATGTGTTTAATAAGAATGTTAAAATTGCCATTTTGGATAAATAAATCGGAAAATCATTTTCAATAGTGAAAAATTACTCTATTTTTGTACACTGTTATTAACCTAAAAAAACAACAGTTACTATGAAAAAATTCAAATTATTATTTATCGCAATTGCAACCCTTGGAATGACAACAATGTTTTCTTGTGGCGGTGGCGAAACTGGAGCAGACGACAAAGACAGTACAACAACTGAAACAACAGAAACTACTGAAGTTACAGAAACAGAGACTGTAACAGAGCCTGAAACAGTTATTGCAGAAGATACCACTTCTGTTGAGATGGACTCTACAGAAGCGACAAAAGAGTAATTCTCGGTTCGATGTTCAAAAAAACTTCGTGTCTTTGGCGCGAAGTTTTTTTTTGATTAATTCTGATATTTTTTAAAATATCAAATTAACCTATACCATTAGTGAATTACTAAGTACTCTTACAAAAGTTCTTACCATGATTAAATATATTCTTTTTTTGTTAGTTTTTTCGGTAGCCATTGGCTGCAACAACAAAAAATCTGATAGCGACACTTCAGCAGATAGCACGATAGTATCTTCTTCGGATACATCGAAAGAAACTGATATTCAGATTATTGACAGTAATAGTAACGCAATATCAAAAAAAACGGCTAAATTCATCTGTCCAAACTGTGGCGAAAAAAGCCTTGCAAACGAAGCCATAGATTGCAAAACCTGTTCGATGGAATTGATAGAAAATCCATATTTTGTAAAAACAGATTCCGTCAACCAAATGACAAAAAAACTACGATAGCCAACCATTTTCCCACATTTTATGTCTAATAGTTGTAATATGACTAAAAAATTGGACATTTTAGATTTGAAAAAGCACATGATAATTATTAAATAGTTGATATTCAACATTAATAAAT
>JAOZMU010000433.1 GCA_029934165.1 Bacteroidales bacterium | reverse complement strand
TACATCTGCAATAGCTTGATATTCAAGGTGTTATTGAAGTCAGAAACTTGAGATACTAAACTGCAAGAAGGACATTATTTTCATCATTTTTCAGTTAACCCCCAAAATATTGAAACTACAATCGAAGATGCGCAAGGATTGACAGAAGAAGATGTTAATAAGCTAAAAGAAGCAATGCGCCGTGGTGCAACATATTACGATAGCGCATCGAAAGCTGGAACGGAAAATGAATTTATGATTTGGGTGCAGCTAAAAGCAGAATCAAAATTGGTTTTGCCTAATTTCAACAACTTGATTTGCATGGCGAATGAGAAGCAAAACGGAAAAGTTGTTCTTAATTTGGAAGAGTTGAGCAAAGTTTTGGCAAAGCACGAAAAAGAAATCGAAAAGATTGAAATTTATCGTAACGAAGCTTCGATAATTATTGAAGATAAACCAAAAAATGTAAAAGTTTTTGATTTGTAAATAGGCGTTGTTGAGGAAATATCCTGTAGGTATAAAATATTTATAGCCCTGTATGCAGCGCAGCGGAATGCAGGGTTAATATTATAAATTTGAAAGTTCCGTAGGAACGAAATGTTAAAGACGAATTCGACATGAATATATTTTCAATTTTTCGGATAATATTTCGTCTCTACGAGACTTACGTTTGTGATGATTTCATTCCCCGCATTCCGCTACATACGGGGCTATAAATATTATGTCCCTACAGGACATTTAAATAAAACTCATAGAAACAATGCAAAAACTAATATCCATAGATTTATTTGCCGACTTCGGCATGTTGAAAAAACCAGATACAAATAAGCCAGTTTACCTTACGTTTAATATGTTGCATAAACCTGCTTTGTTGGGGATTTTGGGAGCAATTGTTGGCGAAGCTGGTTTCAAAGAAAAAGGTGTTTTGCCAGATTATTATGTGAAATTGAAAGACCTTAAAGTTGGCATTCAGCCAATACAAGAAGATGAAATGGGAAAACAATTTCACGAAAACGGAAATTTTCAGAAAACGATAATTACCTATAATAATACAACAGGAATGGCAAGTAAGGAGCAAGGCGGAAACCTGATGATTACCGAACAAACTATGATTGCCCCTGCTTTTCGTTGCTATTTTTTGTTGGAAACGGAAAACGAATTACATCAGCGGCTTGATAAAAACTTAGCAAATTATCAAGCCGAATATTTGCCCTATCTTGGTAAAAATGAGTTTTCGGTTTGGTGGAAAGATTATCGGGAATATGATGATGTTGAGGAGTTTGATTATTCAAAAGAGTATAAAATAGGGAGCTTATTTTATAAAAATGAAGCAGTTTCGAAACATGTAGCAAAAGCAATTGGATGGAAAAAACATAAAGAGATTGAAATGAGATTTTTATATTTTGAGCGATTGCCTGTTTGTTACGAGGAAATTGCAAAAAAACAGTTTCAATATTCTTATGGTGATTTTGTATATACAAATGCACGTTTCACAACCGATTTGCAAATTGAGAATATGAAAGTTATAAATGAAGAAATGCAAATACAATTGTTTTAATGATAACATTTGAAGAAATAAAACAGCAACAAATATCAAATTTAGATATTCTAATTGATGCGAATAAATATTTTGCACATAAACCTAAAAAAAGCAACAAAAGCAAAGAAACTCTGCAACAGCATATATTACTTGTTGAAAACTATTTTTTGAAAATAATAGAGGAAAATAAACTTGAGTTGATTATCGATGATTTGATAAAAAAGCAATTACAGAATTTTCGTGTTAATCAAAATTTATCAAAGTTTGTTAAAATTTTATTTTATAATTCAATTGTTTATCATGATTTTGGGAAAATAAATCATCTTTTTCAAAAAAAAAAGATGGATAATTTAAATCCGAAAATCGAAAGCAGAAACCATAAAGAAGGAAGTAATCACGCTGCTATTGGCGCATATTTATTTATGGTTCATAACTTTAAAACAATTTTAGATTATGGTATTGATGAAGTAGAGCAGGTTTTGTTTGGATTGTTAATACCGGCATTTTCTTTTCCAATTAATAAACATCATAGTAGCAATATTTCAAGATACGATGAAACAATTTCTTTTTCGATTGAAAATTTGGAAATATTATCTCTGTTTTTATCGGAATTTAAAGTCGAGATTGAAAAAGAAGATTTAGAAATGTTTCATGTTATTATTTCAAGAATTGATAATTCATTAAAGCAAGTAAAAGAGTTAGGATATGAAGTTGATTTTTTCCCACTTTTCGCTCTAATAAAACTCAATTATTCGCTTCTCACGGCTGCCGACTATTATGCTACTGCGGATTACATGAGTGATATTCGTCCGGAAAAAGATGATAATTTTTTCGGACTTATTGATGACAAAACAAGAAATACAATTATAAAAGGTATTGAGACGACGGAAAAATACAACACCGAGATTATTTTTAATGCGGATAAGTATTTAAAAAAAGATTTGTCTGAATTACAAGCAAAAGGTAATGAAAACCTGAATTTTATTCGTAAAAAAATGGGAGCGGAAGTTCTTTCGCAAATTGAAAATCATAAGAACGATAGAACATTTTACATTGAAGCACCAACAGGCGGCGGAAAAACAAATATGTCGATGCTTGCCGTTTACAAAATGTTGAAATTACACAAAGAAATCAACAAAGTTTTTTATGTTTTTCCGTTCACAACTCTTGTAACACAAACACATAAATCAATTATTGATACGTTTAATCTCACCGAACAAGAAGTTGCGCAAATACATTCTAAAGCAAGTTATCAATCAAATAACGCAGATAATGAGGAAGATGCAAAATATGGCGACGAACTCAAAAATTATATTGACCATGTGTTTGTAAACTACCCGATTGCGTTGATGACACACATAAAGTTTTTCGATATATTAAAATCAAACAATAAAAAATCCAATTATTTATTACATCGACTTGCAAATTCTGTCGTTATTATTGACGAATTACAAGCGTATGACCCAAGGCATTGGGACAAAATAAAATATTTTATTTCAAAATATTCCGAATCTTTGAATATTCGTTTTATTGTCATGTCGGCTACGTTGCCAAGGTTGGATAAGTTAAGTTTGACAGGTGAGAAGTTTCCCGAATATGTGGAGTTAGTGAAAGATGTGAAAGATGCGAAGGATAGATATTTGATAAACCCTAATTTCAGCAAAAGAGTAAGTATAAAAACTGATTTGTTGGGTAAGGAAGAAATTGATATTTCGGAATTAGCTGAAATTGCTTACGAAAAATCAGAAAGTTACGCCAAAAGCAGAACTGATAAATTTACGTGTAGTGTTTATACAATAATTGAGTTTATTTTTAAGAAGTCGGCAACGGAGTTTAGAGAAAAGATTAAAAACCAAAACCTTTTTGAAGATTATGAAATTTTTGTTTTGTCGGGAACAATTCTTGAACCACGACGGAAGTTTATTCTTGAATTTCTGAAAGATGCAAATAATCGAAAGAAAAAAGTACTGCTGATAACTACGCAAGTCGTAGAGGCAGGAGTCGATATTGACATGGATTTGGGATTTAAAAATCAATCGTTACTCGATAGTGATGAGCAACTTGCAGGGCGAATAAACAGAAATGTAAACAAACAAAACTGTGAACTTTGGCTTTTTAATTATAACAAAGCCAAAACTATTTATGGCAAAGACTTGCGCTATAAAATGACAAGGGAAATGTCTGTTGAAGAAAAACAAGATATTCGGGAAAACAAAAAGTTCGATAAGTTGTATAAGCTCGTAATGCAAAATATTGATAAAAATAATGAGTCAAGTTATAAAACTGGTTTTTTAGATTATAAAAAATATTTTTCAATATTTGATTTTGATAAGATAAATTCGGAATTTAAAATCATTGATAATGATAACGCTTCAATATTTGTTTCTGTGAATATTCCGATTCATTGTTATGGAACGGT
>JAOZMU010000432.1 GCA_029934165.1 Bacteroidales bacterium | reverse complement strand
TAAAACATATAGGATACAAAATAATCAATTATTAACACCCCAGTCTTAGACCTTAAAACTAAATCAGGCGTAAGCAAAATTATTAATTTTCCATTACTTAAAACATCGTTAGTTAAAATAAAACATTTTTAAATTGAAAGAAGCATGATAACCTTTTATCAAAAAAACCAGAAACTTTTTGCTGTCGAAGTAACAAAAGAACTCTCGAAAAAAAATCAGGAAAAACTCACTTGGCTTTTTGGAGGTGCATTGCCTACCAACCAAAAGACCATTGCGGGTTTTTACGTAGGACCTCGGAAAGAAATGATAACACCTTGGAGTACAAATGCTGTCGAGATAACCCAAAACATGGACATCAAAGGCATAACTCGCATCGAAGAACTTTTCGAGGTAAAGAGCAAAAAAACATCGCACGATTCAATGTTGCAGTACATTTTTTCATCGCCATCGCAAGATATGTTTTTCATCGACACAAAACCAGAACAAATTGTATTAATTGACGATGTGGCAAAATACAATGCCGATGAGGGTTTAGCACTAAGCACTGACGAAGTCGATTATCTGAATAAATTAAGCAAGAAATTAAAGCGTAAATTAACTGACAGTGAGGTGTTTGGATTTTCGCAGGTCAACTCCGAACATTGTCGCCACAAAATTTTTAATGGCACATTCATTATTGATGGCAAAGAGAAACAAAATTCGTTGTTTAGCCTTATAAAACAGACCTCTAAGGCAAATCATAATTTCATCGTTTCGGCTTATAAAGATAATGTAGCCTTTATAGAAGGTCCTCGTTTAGAGCAGTTTGCACCCAAGCGACAAGACGCAGCAGCATTTTTTGAGACACGCGAAATAGATTCTATAATTTCCATAAAAGCCGAGACGCACAATTTCCCGACAACAGTAGAGCCATTCAACGGAGCAGCAACAGGCTCAGGCGGAGAAATAAGAGACCGCATGGCAGGCGGCATCGGGAGTATTCCGTTGGCTGGCACGGCTGTTTATATGACATCGTACCCAAGACTTTCGGAGCAAAAAAAGTGGGAATTGGCTGTTAATCAGCGCAATTGGCTGTACCAAACTCCAGCACAAATTCTGACAAAAGCATCAAACGGAGCAAGCGATTTTGGAAATAAATTTGGACAACCTCTCATTTGCGGCAGTTTATTGACATTTGAGCATAAGGAAAATAACATTACGTATGGATACGACAAAGTCATTATGTTGGCAGGCGGAATTGGATACGGACGCAAAGAACATAGCCATAAAACAAAACCCTCTGTTGGCGATGTTGTTGTTGTTTTGGGCGGCGATAATTACCGAATCGGAATGGGCGGTGGTGCTGTTTCGTCGGTTGCAACGGGGCAGTTTGAAAGCAAAATAGAACTAAATGCTGTTCAACGGTCGAACCCCGAAATGCAAAAACGCACATTCAACACAATTCGGGCAATGTCCGAGATGGAAAACAACCCAATTGTTTCCTTGCACGACCACGGAGCTGGTGGGCATTTGAACTGTCTATCAGAGCTTTTGGAAGATACCGGCGGAACAATTCGCATTGCCGATTTGCCTGTCGGAGACCATACTTTATCGTCGAAAGAGATTGTTGGCAACGAGTCTCAAGAGAGAATGGGCTTGGTTATTCGTCCCGAAGATTTATCAATTCTGGAAAAAACCGCATTGCGCGAGCGTGCGCCAATGTACGCGGTTGGGAATGCTACTGACGACATGATTTTTAGGTTTGAAGATAATGAAAATAAACACCCAATAAATTTAGAGCTTTCGGATTTTTTTGGAAGTCCACCAAAAACCGTTCTCGTCGATTCTACTCAAAAACATGAGTACAAAAATTTTCAGTATAAAGTGGAACTTGTCGAAGATTATATTTTGGAAGTCCTTCGTTTAGAAGCTGTTGCGTGTAAAGACTGGCTGACAAACAAAGTAGACCGCTCTGTAACAGGACGCGTAGCTATGCAACAATGCGCTGGCGAATTACAACTACCGATGAATAATTTGGGCGTAATGGCTGTCGATTTTCGAGGAAAAAGTGGTATTGCAACATCGTTGGGGCACGCACCCGTTAGTGGTTTAGTCGATGCCGGAAGAGGCTCTGTTTTATCCATCGCAAAGGCGTTGACAAACATTGTTTGGGCACCGCTAACACACGGATTGAAAGGAGTTTCGCTGAGTGCAAACTGGATGTGGCCAGCAAAAAACAATGGCGAAGATGCCAGATTATACGAGGCTGTCGAAGCGGCTTCGGTTTTTGCGCAGGAATTGGGTATTAATATCCCAACAGGCAAAGATTCGCTCTCGATGACACAAAAATACAACGACCAAAAAGTATATTCGCCCGGAACAGTAATTATTTCTGCCGTTGGAGAAGTTTCCGATGTACAAAAAACTATCAGTCCGCCTTTAGCACGCAAAAATGGCTCTTTAATTTATTATATCGACTTTTCCGAATCGCCGTTAGTACTTGGTGGCAGCAGCTTTGCGCAATCCAAAGGACGCATCGGCAACAAAGTACCAACGGTTGCAAGCTCAAAATATTTTATTCGCTGTTTCGAAGCAGTGCAACGCCTTGTAAACGACGGTCTTATTTATGCTGGACACGATATTTCGTCCGGCGGAATGATAACATCGCTGCTTGAGATGATGTTTGCCACACCTGGCACCGGAATGCAAGTTGTTTACAACACTTTTGCTCCAAAAATTGATATTATTCAATTATTATTTAGCGAAAATCCAGGCGTATTAATACAAGTTCCAGACACAGGCATCGAAACAATTCTTGAGGAGTATATCATTGATTATCATCTTATTGGAAAAGTAAACCTGCAAGATACATTAATAATTGAGCGCGATGAACTTTACTTCCAACTTGAACCTTCGTTGTTGCGACAAGTATGGTTTCGTACCTCGTATGAGCTAGACAAACTGCACTCTGGCGATAGCTGCGCAAAAGACCGATTTACATACTTTGAGCGACATCTTTTGAAATACAATTTCCCAAAAACATTCACAGGCAAACTCAAATTATCTAACGGTAAACGGCAGAACGCAGCAATTATCCGCGAAAAAGGTGTCAACGGCGACAGAGAGATGGCGTACTCTATGCACTACGCTGGTTTCGATGTTAAAGATGTACACATGACAGACCTAATATCTGGACGCGAAACGCTTGCAGACGTTAATTTCATTGTCTTTGTCGGCGGGTTCTCAAATTCCGATGTTTTAGGCTCGGCAAAAGGCTGGGCTGGTGCGTTTTTATACAACGAAAAAGCACGAAAAGCACTCGAAAATTTCTACACACGACCAGATACTTTGAGTCTTGGAGTTTGTAACGGATGCCAGCTAATGATGGAATTAGATTTGATTTATCCAAAACACCAAAACAAAGCCAAAATGACGCATAACAACTCCAATAAATTTGAATCAGGGTTTATAAACGTCAACATTGAAGCTAATGAATCTGTGATGCTGAAAAACCTATCAGGCTCGCGTCTAGGAGTTTGGATAGCCCACGGCGAAGGAAAATTTGTTTTGCCAAACAACGAATCGGCATATAACATTGCCATGAAATATAGTTATAAAACGTACCCAGCCAATCCAAATGGCTCTTCTTTTGGCACAGCCGCACTCACATCTGACAACGGAAGACATATAGCCATGATGCCTCATCTTGAGCGTTCTGCATTCAAATGGCAGTGGGCACACTACCCAGACACACGACCAGAGGACGAGATAACACCTTGGATGTCTGCATTTTGCAATGCAAGAAAATGGATAAAAGATAATAAAAAATAACGATAATTTTTGACATTTATATCAAAGAACAAACAGGGTTTTTTCATAAAATTTGTTTGTTTTGTCAAACCGCTTGCTAAGGTCTAAGACCTAATTTTCATGAAATGTTTTAGCTGACTATTAACAACTTAG
>JAOZMU010000034.1 GCA_029934165.1 Bacteroidales bacterium | reverse complement strand
AAACAATAAATTTATAATTGCTGCTGCTGATTGTACAGGACACGGTATTCCTGGTGCTTTTATGTCTATGCTAGGAATTACATTACTTAACGAAATTATTATTAATGACAATATTTTAGATGCTGGTAAAATTCTTGATAACCTTAAAGCTAGACTTATTAAATCGCTTCATCAAACAGGAAAAGAAAATGAGCAAAAAGAGATGATTGCCCTAAGTAATAAAATCAGTGCC
Source organism: Bacteroidales bacterium (assembly GCA_029934165.1). Lineage (GTDB taxonomy): Bacteria > Bacteroidota > Bacteroidia > Bacteroidales > JAOZMU01 > JAOZMU01. Next base: position 13,912 of record JAOZMU010000034.1, on the reverse strand, counting down.
GAAATTAGTTCGCTGATGATAAATATTAGCAGTAAAGAATATTACGATGTTTACGAAATTCTCCGCGAAGTTTTTCGTTCGAAAATGCTGAACAACCTTGAGCTAAACAAAAGAAAACTTTCAAATCAATTTCGGGCAGATAAAAAAACTATCGCGACCGTAGAATATTTGGAAAAAGAAAACCCTCAAGATATGGATAACCTAGCAACAGAGGCAAGAAAGTACCAAAAAATGATGGAGAATTTACGTATAAAAAATTGGGTTGTTGAACGCGATTATAAAAAAAACACTCCAGTTTTTTGGCGACTATTATTATTGTTTTTTCTGTCGCCAATATTTCTAATTGGCTGGGTTTCAAATATTATACCTGTAACAATAATCATGCTGCCGATAAAAAAAATTCGCGACAAAATGTTTCATAGCTCTGTGAAATTTGCATTGGGCGGAATAATACTATTTCCACTTTGGAACATTCTTTTAAGTCTCGCAATTGCTATTTTTACCAATTGTCCACTACTTGGTATTTTGCATTTAATATTATCGCCAATTATTGGCACTGTAACTCTCAGAATACAAACACTTTATGTGAAAACTTTTGCAATGCTACGGTTCAGGTCTAACAAAAAACAAGCCGATGAAATTTGCAAAAAACACGATGAAATTGTTTCAACTATCGAAAATATTTATACCTTAAAAAGTAAGACAAAAAACTCATAACCAATTAATTATGATAAACTCAATGACAGGTTTCGGCAAAAGTGAATTTATGCTGAATAATGTAAATTATTCAATTGAAATCAAAAGCCTAAACGGAAAAAATACAGACATAAATCTCAGAATCTCATCAATATTTAGAGATAAAGAAATAGAAATTAAAAAATTGATTTCTAAGGCTTTAGAAAGAGGGAAAATTGACATTTCAGTTCGTACAAATGATAATGCAATAAACAATAATGTTCAAATTTCCGACTCAATTGTAAAGGAATATTACCGCCAACTTGAGCCTATTGCGAGGGATTTGAATATTGATAGTGGTAACACAGATATTCTTGCAACGATTATGAAATTGCCCGATGTGCTTACTACGTCAAAAGTTGAACTCACTGATTCAGAGTGGGATACATTCTTCAAAGCTCTTAATATAGCTGTTGTCGATTTGCAAAATTTCAGGAAACAGGAGGGTAAAGCTCTTTCTGATGATATTTTGGAGCGTGTTCTTAAAATTGAACAATTGCAAAATGAAATCCCTAAGTTTGAAGCAGAACGTATTGAACTGTTTACTAAACGATTACGGGAAGGTTTGCAAAAGTATAATTTAGCAACAAAAGAGATTGACGAAAATCGCTTTGAACAAGAATTAATATATTACCTTGAAAAACTGGATATTACGGAAGAAAAAGTTCGTTTGCATAATCATATAAAATTCTTCCGAGAGGTGGTGATTGAAGAACGTCCTGTCGGAAAAAAGCTAGGTTTTGTTTCGCAAGAATTTGGAAGAGAGATTAATACAATTGGCTCAAAGGCAAATCATTCTGGTATTCAGCGAATTGTTGTTCAAATGAAAGACGAGTTGGAAAAAATCAAAGAACAATTACTTAACATTTTATAAATTGTCTTGGCGAAATAAATGCGCTAACCTAAAAAATTAACAACAGGCTGAAAACAAAACATTCAACACGAATCTATTAGTTATCAGCCTGTTGACAAAACATTACTCCTTGACAGTGAAAATAGCATCGTCTAATTCGATGTTAAACTCATACGAAAATTCTGTTATTACAGCTTCTGTGTCATGCTTTAATTCACTCTTTTTCACAAGCTTAATACCTTCGACATCGCAATATTCCTTAATAATAAGCGTATTAATATTGACAGACATTTTTGCCAAGGTATAATTTTGAGTATCAATAAAATAAATAAGCTCATTTTGCTCAGTAGGCTGAAAGGCACGAATTTTATAAAACTCTTTCTCGCCAATTTTTTCCTTTCCAAGCAGTTTTAACTCATAACCATTTTTTTCCAAATAAAATTCTGGGATAATTTCTAATTTGCCTCTAAAGCGCAGAAAATCAGCATCTTTCATACTAATTATTCCTTCAACAGTCTCGAAAGAACCCATTTTTCCATTCATAACACATTTTGTAGTAGCATCAGAAAAAACAATCGTTTGCACCATTTTATCTGGGCGTTTTACCTCCGTAGTTGTTGTAACAGTTCCTTCCGGCGAATTGGTAACAGAAACCTCTCTGTACGTTTTTATTTCTTTCAGCTTTCCATCTTTGTCAATCGCCGAAAGATAATTTTTCCAAATATCTTTTACCGATAATTCCGTTTCATTTACAACAGTATCAGCGTTTTCTGTTGTTGTTTTGTCGCAATTTGTCCCACAAGAATACATAAAAAGAGACACTAAAAAAATTGATAAATACTTCATAATTTTGCTTTTTGTAATTACTTAAAATGACTAAATATACTTATATTAAAATATCAAACATCGCTAATTTGCTCCTATCTCCTCTTCCAAACCTCGCGCATATTTGACTGGTCTGGCAGTTGTTTTTTTTGAAACTCCAGAAAAAGTACCATTCTCAATGTAAAATAATGCCTCCGCCAAACATGCCTCCGTAATATCCGAGAATTGCTTACTAACATCGTCTATTACATACGCATTAGCGGAAATTCCATCGAAAAAATCGGTATCGCCATCGGCATTAATAAACCTAAAACAAATTGGCACAATCATAGTCTCTATATACTCGAAACTATACATCCCTACTGGCTTTCCATACGTGTCGTCTCCAACAATTTTCACATCAATATATGGTTTCAATCCATTGATAATTAGTTCGCTTGCCGAGGCTGTTCCCTTCGATGCAAGGACGACAAGTTTTTCGGCAGAGATACTATTTGCAACTGTTTCTATAAGAACTTCTTGATTATTGTCAGTTTTAGTTTCATTGAGTTGCAATTTTGCTAACAAATTACCAGATTGATTTCTCGCAATCAGACCCGCAAGATGTTGAGCAACGTCCACACGTCCACCACCATTATATCGTAAATCAAGAATTATATCAGTAACACCTTCGGCTGCAAATGTAGCAAAAGTAGCGTCTAATTCAGCAATAGTCGGCTCTATGAAAGTTTTTAGGACGATGTGTCCAACTTTCTTTGCATTCAAATCAATTACTTGGCTATAAAGAACTGACTTTTCCTCAACTACTGCTTTTTGTACTTCGAATTCAATGATTTCTCCAGCAAGATTTTCCATCTTAAAGTGATTTGTCGTACCTGCTTCGTTTGCTCCAAAAATACTACCCCAAAGATTATAGTTTGTAATCTGATAAACAGATTTGTTGTTAATTTCTAATATTTTCCAACCACGCGAAACACCAGCTAAAGCCATTGGTGAACCTTCGTACACAAAAGAAACTCGCAGCCTACCCTCTTCGTCCCATTTTCGTCCGAAACCATGTCCAATATATTCACCGGCAACATAATGTAGTTCATAAGCAGCCTTAGAGGTAACATAACTCCATTTGTCAATTTCTTTGTTTATCATCGCATATAAATAATCAGATGGATTCCAATATGTATTAGGGTCAATTTCAGGAACTTGCTCATACCACAAATACCATGCTTCGTCTTTCATGATACGTTTTATGTAAGCATTGATTTTATAGTTATCGCTTACCTCGACTTCATCATCACTACAAGAAGAAAAAATGAAAAATGAAAATAGCATGATAAAACTCGTTTTTATTATTTTTGCTGTCATTTTTTTGAATTTATTTATTTTAAATTATCATTGCATCAAGTACAAAGAGCTAATTTTTATAAAAAGAGTTCTCAACTATTATACTCCTATTCATAAACTTAAAACAATACAACTTGAAAACCAATTTGTTGTTAAATTCTTAATTATATATAGTTCTATTTTCGACTGCCAAATAATATTTCATAATCAGTCTGTGTAGCGGTTTTAACCCAATCTTCTGGAATGACTTTCCAATTTCCATATTTTTCTGGTTTAATAACCTTTTGTTCCTTTAGCCAATTCATCATATAGAAACGTAAATCTTTTTCTGTTGAATGAAGAATTCTGCTTTTAAGTTCTTCCTTAGAAATTTTCGCGCCTTCTATAAGGTGTCCACCTCCGCCGTTTCCACGATAGGAGTTTATTGCAACTTTATATTTGGTTTTCATATCAAATGCTGTGCCATCTGCCATAGAAATTATAGTTACACGATTGCTTTCGGTTTTCGAAACATCAACTTCATAAATAATTCCTGCTGCGGAAGAAAAATTATAAAATTGTCCTGCAAGTTTTTTCTTACCTCTATTAGAGATTTTAAATTTTAGTAGATTGTCGTTTTTATCTTTCATTGTATTAAACCAACCGGCATAAGAAAATTCAAGAAAATCATCAATTTCTTTTCCCGTTAATTCCATAGTATATAATAGATTCTCAAATCTATAGAGCTTAAACATATCTCTTACATAAATATTCCCATAATCAATAGTGGAGCTAAAAGATAGTGGAGCAGTAAAGGAAATATCTGCTTGTGTTAAGTCGAGTTGGATGCGATGAATTAAATCTGCAAATGCCGAATTACCGAACAACGATTCACGACTTGAAATTGGCTCTGTCAGTCGTCCGACCGAACCAGAAACATACTTTTTAACTACCTTAAAGTCATCTTCAAAGATTGACATAAAAATTGAATCTGGTTCTATTTTCCTCATATCTACAAGACGCGACATGACTTCTTTATCATATTCATTTGTTTTTTTATTTAAAGTAAGTTCAACAGACAGTTCGCCAAGCATTTTTCCATAACAATTTGCATCTATAATAAATACATTTTCTCCGTTTGGATTTTTAACAATGGTATCGAAAACTTTATGGTCGTGTCCTGCAAAAATTACATCGAAGCCAGAAACATTTTTTGCCACAAGTAACGATGCATTTTCATTTTTTGGTGTATCTTCTTGTTGGTTTGAATAAGTAAAATCTACTCCAGAGTGTGCCAGACCGACAATAATTTCCGGATTTTCTTTTTCTTTTACAGTCTTTATCCAAAACCGTGCAGATTCAATCATATCATCAAACTCCATTCCTTCCCAAATATTTTCTGGTAGCCACTTTGGTATCGCAGGAGTTATCAAACCTATTACGGCTATCTTCACTCCACTTCGCTCAATGATTGTGTAAGGTTTAAAATATGTTTCCTTGCTACCTGTAATACGTGCATTTGCTGCCAACCAAGGAAATGAAAATTCACGATTTAGTCTGTCATAAACTGAATGTCCTGCCTCTATGTCATGGTTTCCAACAGTACCGGCATCATATTCCATATATTGCATAACTCTGCTAAGAATGTGTGCTTTAGAAGTATCCTCAAAGTTATAGTAATAAACAACTGGTTGTCCTTGAAGAATATCACCATTATCAAGTAGGACAACCTCGCAAGTAGTATCAGCTCGTACTGCATTCACATAATTGCTTACTTGCGCTAAAGACCCCATTACTTCTCTGTCTTTTATAAAGTCATAAGGAAAAATGGCTCCGTGAACATCTGTTGTTGTAAATATTTTAATTGTTACAAATTCTTTTCTTTTTTGCTCTGTTTGACAAGCTGATGTTAACATGACTAAAATTAAAAGTGAAAATAGTATTTGCTTCATTGAGTTTATTTAAGATTTATATAAAAAATAGAAGTTCGATTATCATTTCTGTCATCTCAATAATTAATCCATAAATGAATAAATTATGACAAAATAAAATATCTATGAAATAATAATTTATAGTAATTTAGATGTCTATAATGAGTATTAGATTTCGTATGGTTACAAAATTGGATACTATTTTGAAAAATAATATATAGAAAAAAACACTTAGCTATAAACAATTCAATTACTGACTATAAAATAGCCCAATAATATAATATGGCTGTTTTCTTATTAACAATATTATTATTAATATTTTTCTTTCTGAAAGCCCCAAACCCTTAATTCCGTTTTAAAACTTGTTGGATAGTTCGCTTTGATGAGATGGATAAGCGAATTAAGGGTTTTCTTAATCTGCTTTCGCATTTCTTTTTTTATTCCGACATGGCTGGAAGCATTACTGATATTATTTGTTACACTTTCTATTAATTCCTTATATTCTGTATATATTTTTGTCCAAAAAATAGTTCCGAATGTTTTCTCGGTAAAGCTTTCTTTTTCTAAAGCATCTATGAGTTGTTTCAAGGCTTTCAGCCTGGATTCTTGGTCATAAGGTAATTTATAGCTCGACCGCTGTTTAGAAATACCAAATTTTGCATAGTGGGCTACGGCATCACGTCTGCTATCATATTTTTCTGCAAGGTAGTACTTAACTTGTTCAATTTTTTTATCTATTTCGGCATTTAATTCTCGCAATCGTGCAGTTATAGGATTACGATTGGCACTTACACTTATTTTTTGATCTATTGAGTTCTCAAAATTAGTGATTATGATAATAAAATCATCAGCACTTAACCAATCCAAGGTTAAGCCTCTTTCTTTCCATGTTTCGGCAACATTATGAGCTAAAGCAACTAAATCAATATCGCTACTAGGAATGTTTGAACGCGATATTTTTTTTGCAATTTCTGGATTTACCTCTTCTTTTGCAACTTCAATAACTTCTATCGCAGTATTTTCATCTGACATAAGACAATAATTAAGATTAATACTATATTTTTATAAAACAAAAATAAGACAATTATTTATAAAACAAAATAAATGTGGAATAAATTTAAATTTATAATTTATATTTATTTGTAAATAATTATTGAATTCTGAAATTTTTCTGTAATTCTGAAATTATTATTTTCTTTTTAGTAAAATATATCTCAGTAATAATTATTCTATAAAATTTATGATTAATGTATATTTACAAATATCTATTTCAATTAATTTTCTAAGTGATGTACTTCTAAATTGTTCCATTTCAATATAATTATTTTATAATGTAGTTATACAAAAGAATGAATTATTTTTGATTTTATCTCATGTATTTAAACACTACTATAAATCATGTAAAATTCGTTATTAATGTATTTCTATTCCATTATTTCCATATCTAAAATCTTATCAGCTCACTATATCGGTGCTTTAACAATTATTTGATGCTTATAAGTGTATAATTAAATTAAGTTATAAGTTCGTAAACTACTTATCACTGTATATATACATTTATAGCAATTCTATTTCAATATATTAAAATGATATTATAATTAATAATAAATTTTTTGCTAGACTATCTATTAATTTTTATGCTAAATATTTTTTTAATAAATTTATGTATTTCTATAAATCTATTTTGATACAATATATATATATATAAATATTTCAATAAAATTTTAATTAAATTCAATTAGTAGTAAAAATAATAAATCAAATATATTCTAAAAGTAAGACTTATTGAAATAATTTAATAAATTTATTAAATAAAAGAAAATAAATTTTGTTATTTAAAAATAATTCAGCATCTTTCGCATAATTATTAATTATAATTAATTAATTAAATGAATTTATGATGAGAACCATTCTGTTAATAATAATAATATTATTTACATCTCTATCTGTTGAAGCAGCAATAAATGATAAAACAATTACAGGTAATGTTATAGATGAAAATATTGATGCTGTTGTTGGGTGTATTGTTCAACCCAATGGTGTGCATAATATTAGAGTAATAACTGATTATAATGGTTACTATTCTATCACTGTATCTGACAGTACAAAAGCATTAAGATTTAGTTATTTAGGCTTCAAAACAGAGATTGTTCAAATCGAAAATAAATTTGTAGTAATTGCTGTAATGAAGTTAGATGATTTAAGTTTAGATGAAGTTGTTGTAACGGCAGTTGCAACTCCTCGTAGTAGTCAAACTCTAAGCTATTCAGTTTCTTCTGTTTCAGCAGATGCACTTTCTAATACAGAATCTTATGATGTAATAAGTGAAAACATATTTAAAAGTCCACTAAAGCAGCCATTATCTACCTTCTCGGTAGATGTAGATAAAGCATCTTACTCTAATGCTCGTAGGTATCTGTATGATAATAAAATACCTCCAAAAGATGCAATTCGTATCGAGGAATTTATAAATTATTTTAGCTATGAATATCCTGAACCCAAAGAGAAAGCTCCATTTTCAATCACTATTGAGGCAGGAAATTGTACATGGAAAGAGGGTCATTATTTAATGTCCATTGGATTAAAAGGAAAAGATATAGAGCTAAAAGATAGACCACTTAGTAATATTGTTTTTTTACTTGATGTTTCAGGTTCAATGGACTCATCAAATAAATTGCCTTTACTCCAAAAAGCGTTCAAGATATTATTAAATTATCTCGGTAAAGATGATAAGGTTGCGATTGTGGTTTATGCTGGAGCAGCTGGAGTTGTATTGCCGGCTACTTCGTGCAATGAAAAAGAGAAAATCCGAAAGGCTCTCGACGATTTGAATGCAGGTGGTTCAACGGCAGGTGGTGAGGGTATTGAACTTGCATACAAAATTGCAAAAGAAAATTTTATTAAGAATGGAAATAATAGAGTTATACTTGCTACTGATGGCGATTTCAACATTGGTAAAAGTAGCGATGCCAATATGGTTAGACTAATAGAAACTAAACGAGATGATGACATTTTTCTAACAGTATTAGGTTTTGGAATGGGAAATTATAAAGATTCTAAGATGGAACAGTTATCTAATGCCGGAAATGGAAATTATGCTTATATAGACAATGTTATGGAAGCACAGAAAACTCTTGGCAAAGAATCATTTGGCACTTTATATACTATTGCAAAAGATGTTAAAATACAAGTTGAGTTTAATCCATCTAAGGTAAAAGCGTATAGACTAATAGGATATGAAAACCGTCTATTGAATGCCGAAGATTTTAATGATGATACTAAAGATGCTGGAGAAATAGGTTCGGGACATACAGTAACAGCAATATATGAAATTATACCTGCTAATTCTGATGAAACCATAGATGGAGTAGATGACTTAGAATATCAATCAGTAACAATCAATAAAAGTGATAATCTTGCAACAGTCAAATTAAGATATAAAAAGCCTAATGGAATTTTTAGTAAGTTAATAAAGAAAAAAATCAAATTCGAAGATATTAACCAAGATAAAAATTCAGCTGATTTTAGGTTTGCTGCATCTGTCATACAATTCGGAATGTTACTACGTGATTCGGAATTTAAAGGTACATCAACTTTTGATGACGTGATTAAAAGAGCAAAGAGTGCAAAAGATGATGATGATGACGGTCAAAGAGCAGAATTTATAAGACTTGTAGAGCTTGCAAAACTCATAATAAGCGATTACGAAGAGGATTAATAGTAAGAAATCATTTGCAATCTATTAATTAAGTTTTACAGTTATAATAAATAAATTTTATATTTTATATCTAATAATCTTCATAAAGAAAACTAGTAAAATGAGTAAAAAATTAAGACAGCGCATTATCTTTTCATCTCTAATAGTTATAGTATTAGGATTAATAGGTTTTATCTTTGCACCAGATTATCTCAAACGTGCTTTAATATATACTACTGTTGATATTGATGATTATAAGATATTTGAAAATAGAACTATAAAAACTGATACAATACATCATATCTGGCGAAAAGATTCGAGTTACAACCAATATAATTTAACAACAGTACAACGCGAACAACTTGAAGACAACAAAAGTATAGCCTATTTAGTTGTTAAAGATGCTAATATTCTATACGAAGAATATTGGGACGGATATACAGAGCAATCCTATTCCAATTCTTTTTCTATGGCTAAAAGTATCATTAGCTTACTTATCGGAATTGCAATAGGCGAAGAGAAAATTGCAAGCCTTGACCAATGCGTGGGCGATTTTGTGATGGAATATAAAGATAGTGCTAACGCCAAACTAACAATCCGTAATCTTCTTACAATGAGTTCTGGATTAGATTGGGATGAAAGTTATGGAAGTCCTTTTTCGATAACGACTAAAGCATATTATGGTAAAGATTTATTAAGTCTGGTTTCCAATCTAAAAGTAGTAGATGAGCCTGGTAAAGTTTTTAAGTATTTGAGTGGCAATACACAATTATTAGCTCTTGTTTTAGAGCGTGCAACAGGGCGCACCGTTTCCGACTATGCCTCTACCCGACTTTGGAAACGAATTGGTGCAAAACACCCTGCTCTTTGGTCGTTAGATAAAATTCATGGGCGCGAAAAAGCGTACTGTTGTTTTAATTCAAATATTAGAGATTTTGCACGCATTGGACAACTTGTATTAAACGAAGGAAGATGGAATGGTAAGCAAATAGTACCACATCAATTTATTATAGAAGCCGTACAACCTTCTGGTGTTATGGTTAACAAAGATGGCGATTTAGTAGATTATTATGGCTATCATTGGTGGATAATGGATTACAAAGGAATGCGTATTCCTTATGCACGTGGCATATTGGGTCAATACATTTTTGTTCTCTTCGACTACAATACTGTTGTTGTGCGTTTAGGACATGAAAGAAGCAAAACACATATAGACAATACTCCTATTGATGCCTATCATTACATCGAAACTGCTATTTCGATAATTGAAAATAATAAAAAATAGTTATAATTAATAATAATCAAGAAATCAAATTATTATGAAATATGCTATAGTATTATTCCTTATAATTGCAAATTGTAGTAATATTCTTTCATAAACAAATCGTGCTATTCTGTATCTTCGTATAATAGATGACAATAGCGCACCTGTAGAATATATTGATGTAGAATTACTTGAAAATGAATCTGGTGAGGTACTTATGGGTAGAACTAATACTAAAGGTAAGGCACAAATCAATGTAATTAGAGGCTATACATATAATGTTAGCTTTCCTGATGCAAAGAACTTTAGTCAAATAAAAGTTGCAAGACGTGGAGTGTCATATATGACAAAAACATTAATAAGGTCTAAGACCTATTTTTTTATGACGCGTCTAAGCTATGAATTAACAACTTAGGTTAATAAAAAGCGTAAGAACTTTTGTATGAGTACTTATATAATCCACCAAAGAAAATTACGAATAATGCTAATGCACTTATAGTAGATACAATATTTCAGAATAATCCACCAGATTCCAAACCTAATAGAGCCAAATCACTAATTATTATAGAACTTAAAAATTCTAAAGACTATCCAATTATTAATGAAGAAGTCCGCCTGTTTTCTAAAAAATTTAATATAGTGCATGTTGCAAAGAGTGATAATGATGGTAAGGCTCGTATTTATGTAGAAGCAAATAATGAATACATTCTTGGAATACGCAAATTTGATAATTTTGATAAAATATTTATTCCTAATAGAATAAATTTAGGTCTATCTATTCCTGTTCAACTTGTTGATATCGAAATAGAAGAAACCAATGTTAATGATACAATACGACAAGTACTACCGCAAAAAGTAGAGCCAACTAGCGAGCGAGTCTATGTGCATCTTAAAGTTACCGATTGGAATAAAATGCCACTAGAAAATGAAGAAGTTTATCTTGATAATTTAGACAATAATGTTGTCTATTTAGCACTAAGTCTAAAAAATGGTATTGCAAGATTTCTAGTTCCTAAAGGAAATCGCTATAATCTTAACTTCAAATATGAGCGAGATATTGACATTTTAGATTATCCTTATGAACCAGGACTTCATACAACCGAGATTAATTTTAGTTATATAGGCTCAAAGAAAGTCGAAGAGTTTTATAACAAAACAAAGCGTGATACAAAAGGTTTCTTAACAGAATTTATGAAAACACCAGTATTTTCGCTTAAATTTGATAAATCATTATTAAAAAGAACAAAGCAGGGATTTAAAGTCGATTTCGAAAAGGAGTCTAATAATACCACTCCAACAATAGCAGACCGAACAATGTTCATAAATGGTGGCTACTATACATCAGAGCTATATGCGCTTGACGCAGTTTCGGGGAAAGTTCGTTGGGGAGTACGCTTGGCAGAAAATGGTGCATCATCGGCAGTCTATCGTTTCATAAAAAATAGGTCTTAGACCTTAGTTTTCAAAATAGCCAGCAGGAGCATTTTGTATAGAAGTCAAGAAAAACTCGCGCGTTTCTTTTGCAACGTATTGTCCTTTATCACTTTTGAATTCTGCCACTCGTGTGCATTTTATGTTATTACTGTAAATGCTGCTAACAATCCAAGCATATTCGTTGTTGGATTTATGACAAACCAACGAGCCAACTTTTATGGGCGAAACTTCAAGTTTAGTTTCATCTAAACAGGTATTTATTTCGACCAAATTAAAAGATTCTTTCGCCAAAAAATTACTGCCATAATTATAATGCTCGCAATTTACTCCTGTTTGCGTTAAACTTGTTACAACCCACCGGTGCTTACTATTACTTCGATGGGTGATAATTGTACCTACTTTTATTTCTTCTGTGTTCTTCATAAAACTTCAATTTTTAGTTATAACACCAACTATTACGATTTTTGTTGAAATTCGAGTTTCCTGAAATATTTTGCAGTAAAATTATGAAAAAAAGACTAAATTTGCTATTTATAAAAGTAAAGATATGAAAAATAAATATATTTTTGAATGTACAAATTGTGGTAGTAAATACCTACCCGAGGAAGTAACATATTTATGCCCAAATTGTGAAAAGGGGAATACAACAGACAATCCACCACGCGGAGTTTTGCGTACAATATATAATTACGAGCGTATTAAAACTCTGTATAAAGGAGATTTATTCTCAATTCTTGTCAAAAATCAATATTTAGAACTTTTGCCTGTTTCGATGGAACATTTTGGCTCACCGTTAAATGTCGGAAATACGCCTCTTTACAAGTATTCTAAATTAGACAATCTGGATTTAGATTTCGATTTTTACGTAAAAGACGATTCGCAAAATCCTACATTTTCCTTCAAAGATCGCGCATCAAATTTAGTTTCTGCCTACGCAAAAGCAAATTCGATAAAAACAATCGTTACAGCCTCGACAGGTAATGCAGGCTCTTCGCTTGCCGGAATATGCGCATCGCAAGGTCAAAGGGCAATAGTTTTTGTTCCGGCTTCTGCGCCTCAAGCAAAACTAACACAGATAGTTATGTATGGTGCTACGATAATCCCCGTAAATGGAACTTACGATGATGCCTTTGATTTATGCGTTGAAGCTACAAAGAAATTTGGGTGGTATAATAGAAATACGGCATATAACCCATTTACAATTGAGGGAAAAAAAATTGTGAGCTTCGAGCTTTTCGACCAAATGCAACGAACACTGCCAGATAGGATTTTTGTGCCAGTTGGAGACGGTGTTATTATTTCGGGCATTTATAAAGGATTCGAAGACCTGTTCTCTCTCGGTTTGATTGATAAGATACCAACAATTGTGGCAGTTCAGGCAGAGGGTAGTAGCAACATTGTCAATAACTTAGGGAATAAGGGATTTGTTTTTAAGCAAGCCACAACGGTTGCGGATTCGATTGCCGTCAATTTACCCAGAAATTTTTATATGACCAGAATGTTATTGAAAAAGTATTTAGGCGAAACGGTCAAGGTTTCGGACAACGAAATACTTTCAGCATCAAAAAAACTTAGCTCATCAACTGGACTTTTTGCAGAGCCAGCCGCAGCTTCGGCGTTTGCAGGAATGTTGAAATACTTTGCAGAAAATCGGATTAATTCAAACTCTAAAAATGTTATTATACTGACAGGTAGTGGATTAAAAGACTTAAAATCTCTTTCTGACGTTGCCGCGATACCTGAGCCAATAGAGCCAAACTTGAATGATTTAAAACGTTTTCTTAAAAAATAATCTAAGTGCCATGCACTTTTTAATATTGAGACAAAGATTTACGATTTGACTGAAAATCAGC
>JAOZMU010000431.1 GCA_029934165.1 Bacteroidales bacterium | reverse complement strand
TTTAGTTTTAGTTAGGAATTTTAATGGCTTACTTTATTAAATTCATTTTACTTAACGCTATTTGAAAGTGGCTTAGAATTAATTTTGTACACAATATTATTGTGTCCCTTATTATTATTGTGTCCCTTCAAAAAAAATTATTGTCTCTGTGAAATATGGCTTAATTTTCAGTTAATTATATCATCTTCTACCGTCATTTTTCCTTCCGAATAATCAATAATAGCTTTATACTTAAAGAGGAAATCGCCACCAAGTAAGCCCCAAATTTCTTTGTCCAGTATTTTTTTATACATGGCGTTTACGTGGCTCAAATCTGTAAGCCCGACATCGAAATTATTGACCATAAGTGAACCAAATTGAATATTCGGAATTTGACCAAAATGAATATCAATGGCAGAATTTACTCCAGCAGATTCAATGTTTGTTGGTGTTTCTATGTTTGTTGTAAACTGCGTAAGTAATTCTGTGTCAAATACAGATTTTGATGCGCCTGTATCAATAATAAGTACAATTTTTTGTTCGTTATTTATGGTCGCCTCAACTAATAAATGACAACCAGGATTGGTTTCCTGATAAGAATTATCCGGAATTTCGTTTGTGTCTTCGGTTTCTTCTTCGCTTTCTACAAGGAGGTCTGGAATTTCAAATATTTCAATTGGGATTTCTATTTTGCTCATTATTTGCAAGTTATGTTAGTGAATCGTTAATTTAGTTATGCGATAAACAAAGATATACTTTTTGGGGCAAAAAAAAAATCCTGAACTAAAGAGTGAAAGCAATCGAATTGTTATTTCTTTGTTTAGATTTTTACAAACTATTAATTATGGGTATAAATACAAATAAAATTAATTTTGGAGTTGTTATTCTTGCGGCAGGATTTTCTCGTAGAATGAACTATCCGAAGCCTTTTTTGCCGGCAAACGAAACAAAATGTTATCTCGAAGAAATAATATCTAAGTTTGTGAAGAAGGGTGTCAGCGAAATAGTTATTGTGATGAATAGTTCTAATTATCAGACATATAAGCGGCTTGGATTCAAATTTATTGAGACGCAAGCTGCAACGATAATTATTAATTCATCGCCAGAAAACGGTCGTTTTAGTTCGATTCAGGCTGGTGTTTCGGCTTTAGAAACGGATACGCCTTTTTTTATTCAAAACGTTGATAATCCTTATTTTTTGTCTCAAGTTATCGCCGATTTGCTCCATTATTCGCAGGCAGAATCTTTTGTTGTTCCAACGTTTAACTCAAAGGGCGGTCATCCAATATTACTCCACAACTCGCTGAAAGATAAGATTATAAACACAGCCTATTCGTCCAATTTCAAAGTATTTTTAACAGGTTTTTTGCGTATTAATGTGCCTGTTTCGGATGCGGCAATTCTTTATAATATAAATACAAAAGAGGCTCACGATGAATATTATAATTGTAATAATTGATAATTAAATATAAAACAATAGTAATAATTTCTTTATTGTGTTAAATATCAATCATTTATAAACAAATTAAGTTACGTTAAAAAATAATTCTTAAACACATTAAGCTGTTTATTGCATTGACAGCCAGTTCTTTATGATTTGTTTTCCAATTGGAGTCATTATAGATTCTGGGTGAAATTGCAGCCCACAAATATTATATGTTTTATGACGTAAAGCCATGATAATTCCGTCGTTTGTTTGCGCAGTTATTTCTAAGCAATCGGGGAAACTTTTGTGTGATACTGCCCAAGAATGGTATAAACCAACATCAAATGGTGAGGTGATATTGCGGAGTAAATTTGATGTATCTGCGGTTATTATCGTAGGTTTTGCAATTCCATGAATTACTTGATTTAGGTTGAAAAGTTTACCGCCAAAAAACTCTGCAATAGCCTGATGTCCCAGGCAAATACCCAAAATACTTTTTGTTTTTGCCCATTTTTGCAAAAACAACATCAAACCGCCAGCTTCGCTTGGTAGTCCAGACCCTGGTGAGATTATAACTTTCTGATATTTAGAAATATCCGTCTCTTCAATTCTGTCATTTTTTATGACCGTTATTTTCACATTTCCAGACTGCTCTACCAATTGTACAAGATTGTACGTGAAAGAATCATAATTATCAATTAATAAAACATTGGTCATCTTTTAGTTATATTTGTCGTGTGCTTGTGCGCCATGAGTAATTTACGCAATGATGATGAAAAATTACAGTACAATAATAAATAAAATGAATGAATTGGGTGCAAAATCAATTCCATTTTTGTTTATTTTCGATTTTGAGTTAAAGAAACCAATTGTTATTCCGATGAAAGATATTGATAATGAGGCTATAAAATATTTTGTGAACGGTCAATCAAATCATTCGATTGTCAGTAAAAAGATTGAAAAAAAGATTAGCTTAAAACAAGAAGAAGTTGATTTTTTGCGCTATGAAAGAGCTTTTCATTTGGTTATGAGCAATATAAATGCAGGAAATTCGTATTTATTGAACCTTACTTTTCCGACAAAGATAGAAACAAATTTATCGTTAGAGGAGATTTATACGTATAGCAGTGCAAGATATAAGTTGCTGTTAAAAAATGAATTTGTTTGTTTTTCGCCAGAAATTTTTGTGCAAATTTGTGATGGAAAAATTGCTTCGTTTCCGATGAAAGGAACAATTGATGCGTCTATTCCAGATGCGTGTAATTTACTGTTAAACAATAAAAAAGAGTTAGCAGAACATATCACAATCGTCGATTTGATAAGGAATGATTTGAGCATGGTTGCGAAAGATGTTATCGTCGAAAAGTTTAGATATGTTGAGGAAATTAGAACAAACCGAAAAACGTTACTTCAGGCAAGCTCAAAGATTTCGGGACGACTTGATGCTGGCTATAAATCAAATTTAGGTAGTATAATTGCTCGGTTGCTTCCGGCTGGCTCAATATCTGGCGCGCCAAAGAAAAAAACTGTCGAGATAATAAAAGAGGCAGAGGCTTATAACCGAGGATATTATACGGGAATTTTCGGAGTTTTTGATGGAAAAAATCTTGATTCTGGAGTTATGATTCGGTTTATTGAACAGATTGACGGCGAAAAGTTTTTCAAGAGTGGGGGAGGAATTACGAGTTTTAGCGAACTTGATTATGAGTATAACGAGCTTAAAGACAAAGTATATGTGCCGATTGTTTGAGACTGTTTGCGTGAAAAATGGCGTGTTGCAAAACATTGAGTATCATAACAATAGAATGAATTTTGCGCGAAATCACTTTTTTGAGAAGACGCGTAAATTAGTTTTGGAAAATGAAATTATTGTTCCAACTGAATTTTCGGATTCTTTTTATAAATGTCGCGTTATATACGGAAACGATATTGAACAAATTGATTTTGAGCTATATACAGCTAAAAAAATTCAACAATTGGTAATTGCAAAATTCGATTCTATTGATTATAGTTTCAAATTTATGGAACGTTCTGTATTTCAGGATTTAAAAGATAAATTTTGTAATCAGTCTGATGATGAAATTTTGATTGTTAGAAACGGAATTATTACCGACACCTCTTTTACAAATGTAGTTTTTTGGGACGGAAAGGATTGGTTTACACCTCGTTTGCCTTTGCTAAAAGGAACTTGTCGACAAAGATTAATTGCCAAAAACGTAATCGGTGAAAGGCATATTCTATTGAGCGATATTTACCAACAAAAATATAAGTCTGTTAGGTTGATAAATGCGATGCTTGATTTTGAAAATGCACCAGAAATTCGTCTCGAAAATATTGTTGGTTTGTGATAGAAAACAAAGGTTTGAAGCTGTGATTATTTATAAGTATTGCAAACATAATGCCCACATTTTTAATGTGTTACATTGCAAACGAATTGAACTAAACCTAAGGGTTTAGGAGTGAGGTTTGGTTTTTCGTTTCATCAAAACGTTTGCTACAAAGGCGTTTTGCGGCAGGGATTGTAGCGGTAGCTCGGTTTGTTGGCA
>JAOZMU010000033.1 GCA_029934165.1 Bacteroidales bacterium | reverse complement strand
ATTAATTGATTATTATTTATTAGTTTTAATAATTTTGTCCAAAGTCTAATAATAATTAATAATTAATAATTTTGCTTACGCTTGATTTAGTTTTAGTTAGGAATTTTAATGGCTTACTTTATCAAATTCATTTTACTAAGCGAAGAATATATTCTGAAAATAAGTTTATTATCCATTCGTTGTTATTGTACTTAAAACTATTTCGTCTTTTTTTCTATTCCAACCATGTAAAGCGGAACTTTCAATTTCTGCGATTCACCAAAATCTGTAATATTACCTAAAATATCATGTCTATATAGAGCTTCTGATACTAACCAAAAATATATAATTTTGCGTATTTAATGTTACGTCAATTCTTCCGAATGCTGGTAGAACTGTATATTCTTTTTCTTTTTCACTTTTAATTCTACCTATAAGACAGAATCCAAAACCCTAAATTTTGACAATATTTGCAAAAAAAGCATAGTTTATAAATAATGCTCGTTTTTACATGCAGGTATTAATACTCAAAACATCAACAATAGGCTGGTGTTTACTGATAACTGAATGCGGTTTGGTATTCTACTTAAAAACTATACTTTTGGTGTTAATCGAAGTTGCTTCTTGTCGAAGCAGCGAAAAAAGAATTTCCAACCAATTGAGACAGATTATGTATAAAAATATAATTTTTTCAGGTTATGGTTATGCTACAGGTAAGTATTTGATAACTAATAAACAACTAGAAGAAGCATCGCGGAATGGCTATCTCGAAGGATTTAGCGAAGAGCTAATTCTATCTAGTCGCAATTATCAAAAATTTGCTAAACAAAACCCTGAAACTAACCCATTTGATTACTTTGTTGGACACAAAATGGGAATGAAAACCCGCGTTCATGTAAGTCCGTTTCCTCCGAGCAAAACAAAAATGGCAGCCTCCGAAACCACACTCGACTTGGGCGTAGAGGCAATCCAGAATGCGCTTGATGACTCTGGCATACACCCCGAAGATGTTGATGCTTGGATAGTTAGCACAGTCTCTCCACACGAGCAAGCACCCGGAATTGCTGGTACAATAAAGTGCTTTTTCGTCTCGGAAGCGAATCAAACTCAAGCCATCACGATAACATCTGGTTGCTCCGGATTCAACATTGGTTTAGAGCGAGCTATGGAATTTTTTGCAGCAAAACCCGACACGAAAAACATTGTTGTTGCACACACAGAAACAATGTCTGCTTTTTTGACACAGAAAACGAGTTTTGTCCATTTGGCAACATTTGGCGATGCTGCCGGAGCCGTTGTGATGAGTAAAAAAGAAGCTGCGCAACAGGAAGGAATCATCTCAATAAACAATTATCAAGATATCAAAATGATTGATTTTGTGGGAGTTGACAAAAATTGGAACTTGTACATGGATAATTCCACAATCAAAGAAAGGGCGGTTGAAAATATAATAAAATCGGGTATAGAAATTTTGCATAAGGCAAACTGGGACAGTTCATTACTAGATTTGATTGTGCCACACCAAACAGGAAATGCAATTTTACACCCATGCGCAAAACACTTAGGCGTTTCATCGGACAAATTATACCAAGGTGTGCAGGAAAATATGGGCAATATTTCGGGGGCTAGTGTTCCCGTTTCGCTGGCTCTGCTGATGGAGAATAATGAGCTAAAACCATCAATGAAAATACTTAGTCCAACCGCAGGAGTTGGTGGCGAATATGGCTCTTTTGCGTATATTGTGCCAGCCAATGAAAAGAAAAAGCCAATAGATATAAGTAAGGATTTATCAGGAAAAACAGCGTTAATAACCGGCATCACTGGTAATCTTGGCACCGAAGTAACCTTTGCCTTAGCAAGGCGTGGGGCTAAACTTATTTTGCAATATAACTCAAACACAGAAAAAGCTAAACAAATTGAAACAGAATTGCAAAAAATGGGAGTCCAGTTCGAGTTATTTCAGTGTAACTTCATTGAAAAAGAGGCTATTGACAATTTGATTGAGACAATAAAAAGTAAATATAATGAAATTCATTTTTTGCTGCATACCGCCGCCGTTTACGGAAGGCTAAATCGAGCAGTCGATGTCTCGGACGAAGAGGTGAAAAACGTAGCACAGATTAATCAGTTTATGCCGATTTTGATAACAAAGGAGTTGCAAACCATTGTAAAAGAGAAAGTTCTCTACGTTGGCTCTTCGGCAGAAGACGGACAATTTGCCGATTCGTCTGCTTACGTAGCAGCAAAAAGAGGTCTGCACGGATTTGCCGCCAGCTTTGCAGCAGAGGCTTTTGCCAATGGCATAAAAAGTATTTATTATATGCCAGGAATAATGCGCGATGGAATGTCTAAGTCTTTATCAAATAGAAAGTTGTATTCATTTATGGTAAAGCTTGGACAAGCAAAACTGTTGTATGCGTCAGATGTTGCAAACAGAATTGCTAAATCGTTGTATATTAACAAAATAGAAACCGTAAAAGATAACTATGAAGACACAATGATTGTACGCCGCGATGGTTATAAAGTGTAATTTTGAAATTATATCTCTAAGTAATGGAAAATTAATAATTAATAATTAATAATTTTGCTTACGCCTGATTTAGTTTTAGTTAGGAATTTTAATGGCTTACTTTATTAAATTCATTTTACTAACACAAAGAAAAATTTTGTATATTCGTCAATACAATATAAAAAACAACGGATTTATAAAAATAAAACAAAATAGCTATGCCAAATCTAAAAACAAAGTATTTAGGTCTCAATTTGAAAAACCCACTGATTGTAAGTAGCTCAGGGTTAACAAATTCTGTCGATAAAATAAAAAAACTTCAAGACGCTGGCGCAGGAGCAGTTGTTTTAAAATCTCTTTTCGAGGAGCAGATAAACCACGAAACCAGCGATATTCTTAGGTATAATGATTATCCAGAGGCAATTGATTACATACGTAATTATGCTAAATCTAATTCGATAGAAGAGTATTTAGAGTTGATTGAGAAATGTAAGAAAAGCACCGATATTCCGATAATTCCAAGTATTAATTGTATTTCGATTACGGACTGGACAAGCTTTGCAAAGAGTGCCGAAAATGCTGGTGCTGATGCACTTGAGTTAAATGTGTATATTATACCTACAAATAAATTTGAGAAAGCCGAGTATTACGAGAATAAATATCTTGAAATAGTACGCAAAGTGAAATCCATCGTTAAAATTCCTGTATCAATAAAACTGGGGTATCATTTTACAAATCTATTGAATATGGCAGAACAAATTGCAAGTTTGGGAGTTAATGGCGTAGTTTTATTCAATCGTTTTTATGAGCCAGACATTGATATTGAAAATATGCGCATAGTGGCTGCCGATGTATTCAGCAGTGTGGCGGATATTCGCCATTCGTTGCGTTGGGTCGGAATGCTTTCAAATCGTATTTCGAAATTAGACATTTCTGCATCGACAGGAATCCATGATGGTAAAGGCGTTGTAAAACAACTACTTGCGGGAGCAGCCGCCGTACAACTTTGTTCGACATTATATAAAAATGGCTTTGAACAGATTGGTGTTATTCTTAGTGAGTTAGAAAAATGGATGGAGTTTAAAGGATTTACTAATATTAATGACTTCAAAGGAAAGCTCAATTATCAGGAAATTAAAAATCCAGCTATTTATGAACGAGCCCAATTTATGAAGTATTTTTCAAATATTGAGTAAATTTATTATTTATGTTTAGTGTTATAATACGCACACATTGCTCGCTTGGTAATTAACCAGATGCCAAGCACGCAATATATGCGTATTTTGTTTTTCAAAAAATCACGGAAATCTAATCAACAATTTGCGGAAAATTGTTTTTACGCAATAATTTATTCTGTCTTGGAATCATCTTATTTTCAATGAATTTCAACTGTTCTTTCAACTTTTTTATTTCATTGTCAAAAATATCTACAGACTGAATTTGCGATTTTGACGGTTTTCCGTTATATATAGAAATCATCCCATAGGTATATGCTATTCTTTCGCGTAATTTTATTTCTCCAAATAAAGCTCCAGATTTTTGCGGTGCAATTTCGGCTCGCAAAGAATCCACGTGCGAAGAAATCGCATCTACACCAACTTGCATTTTGGCGTTAAGTTTTGATTTAATGACAGTAGTTTTTTTCCGTATATTTAATAAAGATTTATCGACAGAAGCCAAATCTTCTAGCTGCTCATATATACGCAAAATAATTTTATGGCGTAATTCTATTTCATCGGCAGTCGCATTTCCAGCTTGCAAAATCTCAACTTCCGAGAAAAACTCTTTTTTATTTTTAGTAAGTTTAACCTTATATTTTCCAGCAGGATAGACAGGACCTAAAAGAGCAAAACCAGCTAACTGCGGAGAGATAGGCACATCTGGAGGTGGCATCCTAGGTATCCACTCAACCTGATTTATACCCTTAGAGCAGGTTGGAATTAGTGTTGCAATTTTGTTTTCCGAGGCATCTAAAATCTCTATTTTCATCTCGCCAAAAATATGCCTCTTACCTAGGAAGTACTTAATAATCAGCGCATCAGGCTTGCCTTTTCCAACAAATTCATCATCGCCAGTGCTGTATTTCATCGATTGAACGCCCTCTGCATAGTACGGCTGTGGCTGGAAAATAAAAATTTCCTTTTTAAATAAGCTCGAATCAATTTGTCGCAATGGCGAAATATCATCAATTATTATCACGCCACGACCGTGCGTACCAGCAACTAAATCGTTGGTATGCGGGTGAATACATAAATCTCTGACAGAAACTTTTGGGAAGTTTTTCTCATAACGAATCCAATTTTCACCATAATCCAACGAAATATATAACCCTTGTTCTGTTCCAAGATAGAGCATTTTTTGCGACACTGGGTCTTCGATTATTTTGTTGCAAAAAGAGGAAATTGTCGAATCCGAAAGCTCCTCCCAAGTGCGCCCTAAGTCGGTTGTTTTGAAGACATAAGGACGAAAATCATTGTTTCTGTGGCAATCGAAAGTTGCGTATGCCGTTTCCATATCGTGTTGGCTAGGACAAATTGACGAACACCAAGCCGAGGACGGAAGTTTTGGTATATTGCCTACAATATTAAACCAAGTTTTTCCAGCATTTTTGGTAACCTGCAAATTTCCATCATCTGTTCCTGCCCAAATGATTTTGCTGTCAAGTGGCGATTCATTGATAGTGAAGACTGTACAATGATTTTCAGCACCTGTGTTGTCTATCGTTATTCCACCAGAAAGGTCTTGCCGAAGAAATTCAGGATTGTTGGTTGTCAAATCTGGTGAAATTTTAATCCAACTTTCGCCCCTATCTTTTGATAAATGAACAAACTGCGTCCCAATATACATTCGCTCACCGTCTTGACTGAAAATCAGGGGAGTATTCCAATGGAAACGTAACTTTTCGTTTATGTTTTCTGGTACAGGAACTATTGATTTGAACTCTCTAGTTTGTTTGTTAAACCACTGAATATTACCAGCTTGATATTGCCAATATAAGTAATTCGGGTCTTTGGAGTCTTGATGAACATAGAAACCATCACCAAAACCAATACTATGCCAATCTTTGCTCATAATGCCGTATAAACTATTAGATACTCCATACCATGAACCATTATCCTGAAGACCACCATATACATTATATTTACTGGGTGTAATTTTATTTAATGTAGTGTCAATACTTACATGATAAAACTGAGACACAGGAAGCGACCTAACAAACCGCCAAGTATTTCCTTTGTCAAGTGAAATATATATTCCACCATCAGTTCCAAGAATTAGGTGTTTATTATTGGCTGGATTTATCCATAGTGCATGACAATCCATGTGGTATTTTCCGCCACTTATGGCTGCCGGCTCAAAATATTTACCCGAGTTTTCACTTATATTAACAAAATATCCGGGCTTATAAATACGATTTTCTAATATCGGGTCAGGAACCAGAAGAGAAAAATAAAACGGACGCTCTCCGATGACTTTTGTTGAATTTACTTTTTTCCAGTTTTTCCCTTCGTCATCAGAACGATATAATGCTGTCTGTTCAGACTCGACCAAAGCATAGACTTTGTCGGCGTTTACGGGAGATATAGCTAAGGCAATACGACCGAGTTTTTGGTCTTTCCATGGTCCAGAAACAATTTTCCATGTTTTTCCTGCATCAGTAGATTTGTATAAATTGCTCGATTTTCCACCAGAAGAAAAGGAGTATGCACTACGTCTAAATTGCCATGCCGCTGCATAAATAATATTTGGATTTTTGGGGTTTATGGCAAGGTCGGCAATACCAGTTTGTTCGTTTATATACAATACCTTAGACCATGTTTTTCCGCCATCTGCAGTCTTGAAAACGCCACGTTCCGGACAATCGCCCCATAGTTTTCCTGTTACTGCCACGTAAACTATATCGGTATTTTTTGGCGAGATGCAAATTTTACTTATATGATGACTTTCTGGAAGCCCGACATTTTGCCATGTTTTGCCTCCATTTGTGGTTTTATAGACACCATCTCCAGACGAAATGCTGTTGCGCATCCAAGATTCACCACTTCCAACCCAAACAGTATCATGATGTTTGGGGTCTATCGCAATTGCTCCAATCGACTGACAGTGAGCATCGAAAACCGACTGAAAACTTGTTCCTGAGTTGTTGCTTTTCCAAACGCCACCACCGCCGGTTCCTGTATAAATAATTTCGGCAGTACTGCCTACTGCATCAATGCAAGTTATTCTGCCAGACATAGTTGCAGGTCCTATTTGGCGTGCATTTGTTGTGCCGAAAATGTGTTTCGAGGAGAGTTTTTGTGTGTAACCAGATTGCGCGAAAACACAAATAAATGCACAACCAAATAAACACCCAAGTATTTGATTTGTGATGTTTTTTATCATAATTATTGTTGTTTGTAATTAGGCATAAAGTGCTGATTTTTTAGGAGTTGTATGTTGTTTATATTCAAGTCAATAATACTCAAAAAGTGTAGATATTATCCGATAATTACTTATTCAAGTTACTGTTTGTGTTACTTGAAGCAACACCGGCAATAGTATTAAATGCCGCCAATAAAAAAACATATAAGGTCCTATACCTATTTTTCAGGAACATATCTTGAAAAATTGTTATTTTCAAGCAGTAACCAATTCGTAATTTTTTTATTCGTAATTAGTAAAAAACACATTACATTTATAAACGAATACCCATAACTAAAATGTCATCAATTTGGTCGGTAGTTCCTTTCCAGTCTTCCAACGTTTTGTCGAGAATTTCTTTTTGTTCAGACATTGGTTTATGCTTGATTTCGAGGAGCAACTTTTTGAAACGTTTTGTCAAGAATTTTTTATCATTCGTTCCTCCAAATTGATCGACATATCCGTCTGAAAATAAATATATTACATCACTTTTCTTTATGTTGATAATATTTTTCTGAAACGCCTGTTCTTGTCGTCTCGAAATACCAATTGGCATTTTATCTGCCTTATATTGAGATAGTTCGTCGCCAGAAATTAGATACATCGGGTTGTATGCTCCAGAAAATTCAACAGTACCATTTTTTTTGTCAATAATACATAACGAAAGGTCAATGCCATCTTTTGCTTCTTCATCTTTTCCTGTCTGATGCAAGGATTTTATCAAGTCGCTGCGCAATTGATTAAGAATTAAATCTGACTCAATGACATCCATCGTGCGCACAATTTCGTTCAAAAGAGAAACGCCTAACATACTCATAAACGCCCCTGGAACACCATGTCCAGTACAATCTGCAACCACCACAACCGATTTATTATTCTTTTTGGCAACCCAATAAAAATCGCCACTAACGATATCTCTTGGTTTATAAAGAATGAAATATTCAGGTAAAAGACTGGTAATCACCTTCTCTGGCGGAAGAATTGCTTTTTGAATTAAGCTTGCATATTCAATGCTGTCGGTGATATGCTGTTTTTGGTCGGAAATGTGGTCGC
The DNA here is from genome assembly GCA_029934165.1 of Bacteroidales bacterium. Lineage (GTDB taxonomy): Bacteria > Bacteroidota > Bacteroidia > Bacteroidales > JAOZMU01 > JAOZMU01. Next base: position 6,237 of record JAOZMU010000033.1, on the reverse strand, counting down.
GCTGTTCAATAACAAAATCGCGCTGTGTTTCTATCTCATCGCGCTGAGACTCAATCTCTTCCTTCTGTTGTTTTATTTCGCTGTTTTGGAAAGCAAGTTGTATGTTTTTCTTTTTCTTGTCCCTAAATTGCTTCAATAAAACAGCAAAGAAAATTGCAACTAACACAATGACAGCGATTAAGCCATATAACACAATAAGCCTTTTTTGTGCTTTTTCTTCTTCTTGTTTCAGTTGCAAAGATTGTAACTGATTTTCCTTTTTCAAAAGTAGTGCTTCTTTTTGCTTTTGTTGAGCCTGATAAACAGCTAAAAGTTTCTGTGTCCGTAAGTTACCAATGATGTTGTGTAGTTCCTTTGTTTTAGTTTCGTGTTGTCTGTTCAGAGACACAATTTCTGTTATCAAATGTGTGTTAATTTCCTTATCTGCAACAACATACTTGATGTTCATTTCCGAAATTTGTTTTTCTCTTTCGTCAGAAAGCGAAAAACGTGTATCAATATATTTTTTGTAATGCGACAATGCAGGATTACAATTTGTCGTATCTGCAACTATCTGAGCAATAGATTTATAGTTTTTAAACTGAATAGCTTTATTATTTATTTCGGTTGCAATTTCAATACTTTTTTTCAAATTATTGAGTGCTTGCGTTAGTTCTTGTTTCTTGTAATGCGCATTTCCGATATTATGTAACGTTAAAGCTACTCCCAGTTTATCGCCGGTTGACTCCTTCAATTTCAGTGCTTTACCATAAAATTCGATAGCTCTGGTATAGTTTTTTTTGTCGTAATTTACGTTACCAATATTATTGTATAAGCGTGCAATTTCTGGCGAGTTATTACCTTTTTCTGCCAAATCTAATGAGCGATTCATGCTTTGCAGTGCTTTATCCAAATCGTTTTTTTCGTAATAAACAACTCCAATATTATTTAGCGAAGCAGTTATTTCTGTCTGATTACCAAGCTTTTCGTCAGTAGATAAAGACTTTGTGAAAAACACTAAAGCGTCATCATATTGCTCTTGCACGAAATAAATATTACCCATTTTGTAATGAATGCGGGCAGCTCCTTTTTCGTCTTTTATGGTCAATTTGTTTGTGGCGGCTTGGTCGTAAAACTCAAGCGCAGACCCAAAGCGTGTAGAATTTTCGTATGCTGATGCGATATTATTTTGCAAAATTGCAATTTTTGCGGTTTCATTATTTTTTGACTCGTAATTTAAAGCGTTTTTATACGTATTAATAGCTGCCTTGTTGTCGCCTTGATAGAAATACGCATTTCCCAAATTCAAATTAATATTTGCAATTTCCTTTTTGTTGTTTTTGTCTTGTTGTATTTTGCGCGCATTAAGGTAGTTATCAACAGCTTGAGAGTATTTTTGCCAGCTTAAATATGTGTTTCCCAAATTTTCGTAGATTTGCGCTTTTTCCAAACTATTATTTTCGGCTGCGGTCAAGTTTTTTTTGTACTTATCTATAAGTGCTTGATATTCATCAATATCATCTTGTTGCGTGTTTTGTTCTGTATTGTCCGTAACTACCTCATTTTTAGCTTCTTTACCGAAGTTTCGGTTTACTGCAATATTTCGGAATAAAACATTATTTGCTTTAACAATCATTCCGGCTATCATTATCACCTTATCTATGTTATTATCAACAAGTTCAAAATGCGCATCGCACCTGTAAACTTCTCCGGCAAAGCAAGTCAGGATAACGCTCTCACCTTTTTTTAATATACTGTTTTCGAGTTTATTATCTCTTTTTATTTTCCGTAGAGAAAGCAACCGAAAGGTTTTCTTTTTTGCTTGCGAAACCAAAAACCAAGAGTCGGAAATCATTGGACCATTGAGAGTTATAATTCCTTCTTGTTTTATTTTTATACTTATACTAAAAATTATTTCGTTAGAAGTGTACGAAATTTTTTCGATAGAATAGTTTGGCGCAACTTGCGAAAATTGCGGATTATTAATTTGATGTACAACTTGTTGGGCAAACAAATTGGAATTAAATATTAACCCTAATATGAAAATTAAGGGTAAAATTACGTGCAAAGATTTCATGGTTTACGTTGTTTTATGTAAAATTAGGTTGAGTTAAAGGTACGAAAAATGCACATAAAACAATAAATTTTTCCTTAAAACGTATATAAGTGAAGCTATTTTTTTTTTGCAACTGTAACTAATGTTTTAGCAAGCGACTTATATTCAATGCGTTTGAATATAAAATTAAGAAAACGACCAAGTGGAAGTTTGCTCATTGCTCCAAGTGCATAAACAGCCTGCTTAATAATCTGGAAACCATTGTCAATCAAGAGGTTATTTAGTCGGTCTTCATCAAATATCTGCAAGTGTCCGTATCTGTGAAAAACTTCGCTACAACAAGGGCAAGCAACCATATTGTGTGAAAAATTTTCCTTATACGGCACCGTAACAAAAAAGAAACCGCCACTTTGCATTACGCGATTTATTTCTTTTAATCCGCTTGTAATTTGTTCATTGTCAAGATGTTCTAATATTTCGGTACAAAAAATAGTTTTCACATTTCCCGATTGGACAGGAATATCGGTTATCGAGCCAAATTTAACAATTTTGTTATTAGGCACAATGTCAATTCCGTTTGCCGTGTAATTTTTTTGCCTAAGCATTTCAACTAATTGACCTCCGCCAGCACCGACATCTAAAACTGGCGATTTGATATACTTGCCAACTATTCGTAGCAAGGTTTTTGCGTTATGAATTGCCTGAAAATCCTGATTTGCAGGACTTTTATAAATATTACTTTGGTAATCTATATTGTTTATTTTATCCATTTTAAATACCATTTATTATACATAATTATATTCCAAAAAATTGCAGAATAATCTGCTCGCTCTTTCTGGTGGTCGCTCCAAAGAGCTTTTATATATTTGATGTCAAAGTAGTTATGCCCAAAATCTGTAAAAATACTTGCTTCTGCGAAAGTGCGTAATTCATTTCTAAAATAGTGTTCTAATGGTACTCCAAAACCTTTTTTTGGTCTGAATAGTATTTCTGAGGGCAAATGTTTTGCGTAAGTATTTTTCAAAAAATATTTACCTTCAGAACCTTTTATTTTTTGTTCTGGAGTTAGGCTTGCGGCATATTCCACTAATCTATAATCAATTAAAGGAATACGTCCTTCAATTTGATGAGCCATTCCGGCGCGGTCTTCTTTTACCAATAAATCATCTGGCAGATAGACAGCTTGGTCGAAATGTAATAATTTACCTAATTTTGTATCTGAGTTGAAATATCGCTCCAAAGGTTTCAGTAAATCAAGGTGATAGTCGTGTTTTTCGCCACGAAAATTTGGGCTGAGAATCTTTATATACCGAGTAAATTCGTCGGACTCATTAAGTAATTCCCGCAATTTACGCGATTTGTTTTTATCGTAAAACTGATAAAAATACGCAAGCAATTTTCCTGCCGAGCCTAGTTTTCGTAATTTATTAATTTTCGCAAATTCCGAGTACCTCGAATAGCCTCCAAAAAGTTCGTCGCTGCCTGTACCAGACAAACAAACCGTTACGTATTTAGATGCAACTTGTGAGACTAAATAAGTCGGAATCATTGAGTAATCGCCAAATGGCTCGTCAAAATACGATGGTAGAGTGTCGGCTAATTTCTCGACATCTTTTGCCGAAAATTCTATTTCATGGTGGTCTGTTTTGTATTTATCCGCTATTATTTTTGCCCATTTAGATTCGTTATATTCAGCATAGTCAAATTTAATTGAAAACGTTTTTAAATTTTGGGTGTATTTACTCATGTGATGCACGATTATTGAACTGTCCACACCACCAGAAAGAAATGCTCCAACGGGAACATCTGCCAACATGCGCAATTTTACGGCATTGTCAATAAGGTCGTATAGCTGCACGTTGGGTTTTGTATTTGTTTTATTGACAGGCAGTTTCCAATATGATTCGTAGCTAATTATTTTATTATTGGTTAAAGAATAAGTCATATTATTACCCTGACGAAACTTCGTAATATCTTTGATTGCCGATTTATTGTGCGGAATAAATTTTAAGACATGAAACAGTCTAATTGCCTCGTCATCAATGTTTTTTGGAACGCGAGAAGCAAGAATTGTTTTCAACTCCGACCCAAAAATTAGCTGATTGTTTTTTGCGTAAAAATACAAAGGTTTAATTCCTAATCTGTCGCGCGAAAGGAAGAGGATATTTTCCGCCATATCGTATATGCAAAATGCCCACATTCCATTAAATTTATTCACACAGTCAACTCCCCATTCGATATAGGCAGCAACTATTAATTCGGTATCACACTCGGTATTGAATGCGTAGTTTTTTTTACGCAATTGTTCCCTAATTTCGTGAAAGTTGTAAATTTCGCCATTAAAAACGATGCAATATTTTGCAAATTCAACATTGGTTTTGTTATGTTTTTCGGACGAAGCACCATGCGATTGGTGGTAAAACATTGGTTGGTGTCCAGCATCGGAAATGTCTAATATAGATAATCTTTTTTGAGCCATACTAACCTTAGTATCAACAAAATAGCCCTCATCATCTGGTCCTCGGTGAGAGATAATTTCATTTGCCTTTTTCAATAAAATTTCGTCTTGCCAATTAAATCCAACAATTCCACACATAATATTTTATTTTGACTCTATAAGTTCTAAAAAATCCTTTACTATAACACTAGGATTGTGATGTTTACAAATATATTCCAGAGCATTTTCCGTTATTTTTTTATATTCGGCATCAGAACTCATCAAGGTTGAAAATGACGATGTAAAATACTCCCAATTTTCGCCAGCGCATATACCGACATTGCGCTCGGAAAATATCAAATCAGGGTCAACTTTCCACGATAAAACGGCGGTGCGATACGATATTGCTTCAAGCATTGTGTTTGCAAAACCTTCGGCATCTGAGGTGAGAACAAAAATCCGCGCTTTTTTATATAATTCTACCACCTCAGAATACGGCGTAAATCCATTAAAAGTCAAATTATCAATTTGTTGCGCAGCTAAATGCAATTGCTTCCAATAATCAGCATTTTTCGATTTTGAACAGACCATAACAAATTGTTTGTCAGGGAATTGCTTTGCCAAATCGAAAAAAAGATGAGCATTTTTCCATTTTTCTGCTCTTGCTACCCAAAGAACAATATTTTTCGGTTCAAAATCAGTTAAGTTATGGTGGGAGGCATTTGCCGTAAAAATATTGTTTATTATTTTTGAAACGGCAATATTTCGATTGCTCTCAAACGTATTTTTTTGTTGCTCAGATTGTGCCGTAATTTTATCCGCAATACGGTATGCAAAGTTCATTGCCAGTGAGTTTACCTTCCCGACTACGGTAGCCAATTTTGCAAAATCTGCCTCGTAGTCGTGCGCCAACATATAGATTATTTCGTGTCGACCTCGTAATAGCTTTATCATAGTCATCGCTATCAAAACGCCAATATCGGCTGCTCGCAAAATGTAGTGAGAAGCGTCAATGTGTTTAATTGTTTTGAATAGTTTTGATGCGATTACAACTTTTGAGTCCTGAAAAGAAAACGACCGATGAAAGGTTAATCCTTTGATAAACACAGTTTTAGGCTGTCCAAAATCGGCAACAAGATAATGTACTTCGACATTTTCAAGTGTTGCCAACTCAAGCCCAAGCAGATAAACTTGCCGCTCGGCACCGCCAACTTTTTCGACAATTTTTGGGTCAATAACAGAATATGTTTTTGGTAGGACGAAGCATATTTTATGAACCGAATTTTTGTTTTTCAATGCGCTAATAAATTGATAATTAACTAATAAGCACAGAGTGCTGTTTTCTTATGAATTATTGGTATCTATTTTTTCACAACCAACAAGCTAAAAAGGCATTGTTAAAAAGACTATCCAAATTTTGTGATATTTTCTCAGTGTGTCCTGCTGACAACCACAGGACAAATTTAATAATATTTCAGTTATTATAAAATTTAGGTTGTCAATAACTTTAATCAAGATGGTAGGCGTTGCAAATTTTGCGATGAATTGGACTACCGCTTAGGACTGTCAAGGGTTATTAGAACCAATTAACTTATACCAATATTTGCTGTTTGTTGCTGATTTTCAGTTAAATAGTAAATCATTGTCTCAATATTAAAAAGTGCAGGGCACTTAGCAAACCCCAGCAAGCTGCTTCTTTCTAAGGATTGAGGTAAGGTCTTAGACCTATTTTTTATGAAACGTTTAAGCTGTGAATTAACAACTT
>JAOZMU010000430.1 GCA_029934165.1 Bacteroidales bacterium | reverse complement strand
TGCTTGTTAGATATTTTTTTCATTGCATTAACAACTTTTGCAATTGGTTTGGAAATTATTTGTCGGATTAAAAAATAAAATGCAAGACCAAATATTGATAACAATATACTTACAATAATTATCATTGTAATTCTCATTTTTGTTAAAAGCTGTTTTTCTTTTGATATATTGTGTTGATAGATAAGAACACCAACCACTTCGCCTGAAAAATCGTTTATAATTTTTGATGCGTAAACAAAACCATTGTATTCAAGATGTTTATTATTTTCCATTAAGTTTGTTAAAAATTCTTGCGAAATTTCAGATTGCTGGTAATTATCCGAACTTGCGATTGAAAAAACATATTTATCATTGTCCGAAATCTTATCTACTTTTATATTCACAGATAAGTCTTTGTCAAGAAGTTTTGTCTTGTTTTTGAAAATATATAATGCAAATTCTTCGTGTTCTATTTGTTTTAATTTTTTCAGCAATTTTTTATACGAAGACATACATTCTACTGAACCAAGTAGGTCTCCCGTTTTGTTTTTTATTGGAACAATTCCCCTGATAACAAGTCCAATCTTTCCTATTTCTATACCTGTTACAACTTTTTTTGTTGTTACAACTTTTTGTATTGTAAATCTAAATTTGCTTATATCATCACCTCTTTTATTAGACCAAGAACGAAAAAAAGACTTTACAGATGGTAGGTGGAAATGTGTTTTTATAGTTTTATCTGTATTATTATTTATAGTTTTATTTATTTCGGAATATTTTTGTTGAAATATTTTTGCACATTCTTCAATATTTTGTGTTTCTTGATAATGTTTATATGCTTCTTTTGTGCAGTCGAAAGAGCTATTTAAAGATGCAAGAGATAGAAGATTTTCTTGCTCTTTTTCCAGCATTTTTTCATATTTTGCTATCTTGCTATTAATATCGTCCTCAATAAATGAGTTTTGTAATTTTGTAAAATATACAGTTGAAACAACCGCTTGTGCCACTAATATTATTGCAACAATAGCAATAACCGAAAATAGAATTTTTATCCAGATATGTTTTTTCATAATTTTTTAATTTTTCTATTATAATGTTTTTGTTGAAATTCTAAATTATTGATTATCAGTAAATTACATCGCAAATAATTTATTCAAAATTAGAAAAATACGTGTTATCAGTGTTTCTTTCATCGCAAAAATTGGAACACAGATAACACGTATTAGACTGTTTTTTTACGGATTTACATTTTTCAACAAAAATCCGTTATAATCAGGAGGTTTTAAGCGGTGGCTATTAAGCGTTATTCAACTTTTATGAGCGTAAATTCAATAAGTGGACCAGAGCCTGTTTGCTCTTCTGCCGTACAATTTGCGACATTGTTTCGCCCCTGTTTACACTTGAAAACATACGGACGGTATCCCTTGCCGTTGTTGCATTGTGCTGGTTCTAACTGCTCAATCAACAGTGCGTTATCGTTATAAGACAATTGAATATCTGCAAAACATTCTGTTCCATCTGTTTCTACCAAAGTTAGTTTTCCTGTGCCTTCTTTTTTAATGTCGAAGAAAAGTTCAATCTTCTGATTATCAGATATTTTAACCAAGTCCGAGCTACTTTTCCAGCGTCCTTCGGCAAATTCTAAATCGGTTGGGTTATCCGGAATTACCATCGAAGAGCTATCTCCCGAAATTTGTTTCAGCTTTTCGCAATCGTCGATAGTTGGTGCGTCTTTAGCGATTTTCAGTGCGTTTTCTATCTGTAAATATGGTCCCACGTATTTATCTGTCTTTAGTATTTTTGCCGATTTTATTAGCGAATAAATAATCTGGTACGGTGTTATATTTTTGTTTTCACTTTTTATCAGAGCAGCAGCACCTGCCACAATCGGCGATGCCATGCTTGTCCCTTGCAAAAACGAATAGCCTTTGTTTGGTACCGAGCTAAAAATTTCTACGCCAGGCGCACTAATTCCAGTCATTTTGCCAAAATTACTGAAGCCTGCTCTCTCGATATTTGGGTCGATGGCGGCAACAAGCAAAATGTTACACGAGCGAGTTCCGGGGTCGATTCCTGTAACGATGTCGTTGTTTCCTGCTGCACGAATTATTAGTATATCATTCTCAACAGCAAATAGATACAGCTCATCCCAAAATGCTGCTTCGTCCGAATACAGCGTTTCCGCCATCTGTTCTTGCTCTGCTATTGGCATGGCTGCAACTTCTGGCGGAAATATCATTCCGAGCGACATATTTACTATATCTGCTTCTTTATGAATAGCATACAGCACGGCTCCAACAATTCCGAGCGAAGTCATACTTCCGTTTGCATCGCCAACTTGAATCGGCATCAGTTTACAGTTTGGAGCAATGCCCGAAACGCCTGCCGCATTATCTGCAAGTCCAACAGCCGAGCCTGCAACGTGTGTACCGTGTTCGCTGCCATTCTCGCCAACAGGACGGACGTTTGGCGAATTGTCCATTATATTCCACGGATTGACAATTTTGCCATCAAATTCGGGGTGCGATAAATCAAACCCGTTATCAATCACGGCAACAACAACTTCGTCCGAACCAGAAGTGTTCTCCCATGCGTTATATGCTTGAATAGTATTGAAATACCAGCTTTGCTTATTATCCGAAAATCCGGGGTCAGACGGCTTTTTGCTATGGTCGAAAACTGCTTCACTGAAAACTAAACGTGCCTCAGGAAATTTACGTATAGAATCCATCCAGCTTTTCCACTCACCCTCAGGTGTTTTAAACTGCATAAGTTTTATCACGGTGTCGTAGTAGGCAATCTCGATATCGTCTTTGTATTTTGCCATTACTTTTTGGCTAAATGCCTCAATATCACCATTTTTGACTAATGCTACATTGAATTTATCAGTAAAAATTTTCCGATGCACAGGGTCGTCTGGGTCTTCGCCAATTTGTGTTGTGTCGATTGGTGGCACAACTGCGTGGTCTGGCGGCAAATAGCTTTCGTTGCGAAGAAAAAACCACCAGATAAGAAAAAATATCAAAGCACCCAGCAAAACGCCTATTATCAACCACAACCACGCCGGAAGTCCCTTGCGTTTTTTGTCTGTGTTTTTGTTATCTGGCGGCGTTTCTTTTGTCTCGACATTGTTTGTCGTTATATTATTGTCCGTTGGCGGTGGCGTGTCCTCGGGTTTTACAATATCAACAGGTGGCAAAGGTGGTGGTGGCGGAGTAGTTATCTCTGCTTTTTCGACTTCGTGGCTTAGTTTGAAGTTAACTTTTTGAGCCTCATCGGAGTTGAAACCCCATAAAACCAAAGTTACTTTATCGCCATCAACCATAACAAAATCCATGCTTGGCACTTCTATTGCGTGCAACAAAACCTCTCCAAGTTCGCGGGAGTTTTGGTCATCTTTTTGTTGCAATTCTTGAGCAAACGACTTGATTTTCTTGATTTTAGCCGCAATAACACTTTTAAGCTCTTGTTGCCGATTTGTCGGAAGCGTGGTGAGCGCAACCGGATTTTCGACATATTCCGACATCCAATGCGCCTGACCGCTACCTTGTAGTTTTTCTTGGTCAATTATTGGTTCTGCAAAAAAATACGCAAAATCATCGCCAAGCGAATTTTTAAGGATAGAGTTTATCTGAGCTGCACGAGCAAAAACAGGCTCTCCATACCAAATTATTGGTCGGTATTTGCGTAGTCCCGTAGAAAATATAATACTTTTTTGTGGCATAATTTTATGTTTTAGATAAATGTTGTAAGTAATGGAAAATTAATAATTAATAATTAATAATTTTGCTTACGCCTGATTTAGTTTTAGTTAGGAATTTTAATGGCTTACTTTATTAAATTCATTTTACTAACCAAACAACACTTCAATATTTATCTGTTTTTACTACTACTTTACAAAGTTAAAACAAACTATAAAAGAGCCTAATAAGTACTCTTACAAAAGTTCTTACGCTTTTTATTAACCTAAGTTGTTAAT
>JAOZMU010000429.1 GCA_029934165.1 Bacteroidales bacterium | reverse complement strand
AAGTCAAAGCTAACTGGTTAAGTAACAGGGGGTGTCCAACTTTAGACTGGTAGCCAAAAAAGGTAAAAGGCGGTAAAGCAAATTTAATTTTCAGTAAAACAGGTAGTAAAAACATTGAAATAGCTTATTCAACTCACTATGTTGATGTTGAGCGAATAACAGAGTTGAAAAATCAAAACAAATAACACATAATAAAATGAAAACCCCAAAATTAGACATATTTCATAAATAGTTTACAGTCAAAAAGTTCTTTTCGTGTGCAAAAATCATATATTTGTAATTCAACAAAATGCTATCAGAGTTTGTTAATAGAAACTCTATTCACATTGAAAAGAAATATTTAAGGTCGTCGACCTATTTAACGTTGCTTACGCATGATGTATAACGGGTTGTGTATAAGGATATTATGTTTTGCAAAAAGTGAAAATATATTAGAAAAATAAGCACCGATAATTTATTTTTCAAATTGCATAAAACTCTTATTTTCAAGCGATAGCCAATTCTTAATTTTTTAATTCTTAGTTCTTAATTAGTATAACAAAATGAGTTACGATTTTAAAACCCTTGAACCAAAGTGGCAAAGCTACTGGAAAAATAACAACACCTATAAAACCGATATTGATACAAGTCGCCCAAAATTTTATGTTTTGGATATGTTTCCATATCCGTCTGGCGCTGGGCTTCATGTAGGGCATCCTTTAGGCTATATTGCCTCGGATATTTACTCGCGTTTCATGCGGCAACGTGGCTACAATGTCTTACACCCAATGGGTTACGATGCTTTTGGACTACCAGCAGAGCAATACGCTATCCAGACTGGGCAACACCCTGCAATAACGACAGAAAACAACGTAAAAAGATACCGCGAACAATTGGACAAAATCGGGTTTTCGTTTGACTGGAGCAGAGAGGTGCGAACCTGCGACCCAAGCTACTACAAATGGACACAATGGGCTTTTATCCAGATGTTTAAACATTGGTACGACAAAACGAAAGACAAAGCTCGCCCTGTTTCTGAGCTTGTTGCCGAGTTTGAGAAAAGCGGAAACAAAAACGTAAATGCAGCTTGCTCCGAAACGCCAATTTTCTGCGCCAAAGAGTGGAATAAAATGAGCGAAAAGCAGCAGCAAGAAATGTTGCTAAACTACCGCCTTGCCTATCTTGCCGACACAATGGTAAACTGGTGTGCAGAGTTTGGGACAGTGCTTGCCAACGACGAAGTAAAAGATGGAGTTTCGGTGCGTGGTGGTCATCTTGTCGAGCAAAAAACCATGAAACAATGGCTTTTGCGTGTAACGGCTTATGGCGAGAGACTTCTTGCTGGACTTGACAAAATTGAATGGACAGACTCGTTGAAAGAAATTCAGCGAAATTGGATTGGTAAATCGCATGGTGCGCAGTGTCTTTTTGGCGTTCAAAACTCCGATTTGCAAATAGAGGTTTTTACCACCCGACCTGATACAATTTATGGCTCTACATTTATGGTCTTAGCCCCTGAGAGTGAATATGTTAAACAACTGGTAACAGACGAACATAAAACCGAAGTCGAGAATTATATCCAAGAGACTAAAAAACGAAGCGAGCGCGAGCGTATTGCCGATGCGAAAAAGATTTCTGGACAATTTACAGGCTCTTATGCTATAAACCCGTTTACGGAACAGCCAATTCCGATTTGGATAAGCGACTATGTGCTTGCAGGTTACGGCACAGGAGCAATTATGGCAGTTCCGGCACATGATAGTAGAGATTATGCTTTTGCAAAACATTTTCAATTGCCTATAATTGAGGTTGTTTCGGGTGGCAACATTTCCGAAGAATCGTATGATGCAAAAGAAGGAATATTAGTTAACTCTGGTATTATCAACGGATTAGAAGTGAAAAATGCTGTTGAGAAAATAATAAATGAAATAGAAAAAAGAGAAATCGGAAAACGGAAAACAAACTATCGTTTGCGCGATGCTATTTTCAGTCGTCAGCGATATTGGGGCGAGCCATTTCCAGTCTATTTCAAAGATGATGTTCCTTACGTGTTAGATGAAAGCGAGTTGCCGTTAGAATTGCCAGAAGTTGACGCATATAAACCAACAAAACAAGGCGAGCCACCTTTGGCACGTGCCGACAACTGGAAAACCACCGATGGACATCCTTACGAACACAGCACAATGCCCGGTTTTGCTGGCTCTTCGGCGTATTATTTGCGCTATATGGACCCGCGTAATGATAACGAATATTTCTCAAAAGAAGCTAACGAATACTGGCAAGATGTAGATTTGTATATCGGTGGAACTGAACATGCTACTGGACACTTGATTTATTCGCGTTTTTGGAATAAATTTCTTTTCGACATCGGGAAAGTGTGCAAAGAAGAGCCATTCCGCAAGTTGATAAATCAAGGTATGATTCAAGGACGCTCGAATTTTGTGTATCGTGCCAACAATCGTAAATATGCCGAAACAGCTATTTGGGATAAAATCAACGATGGACAACTTGGCTACAAATTCAAACGCGACTATCGCATTGAGAATAACATATTTGCATTTTGTTGCGAAGAGAAAAAGCTCGTCATCGAAAACTCGAATCAAAATGCTTGCCTTGATTTTTATAACGAGCATCAGGCACGTGTAAAAAAACACGGTTACAATTTGATGGTAATTTCTACCGAAGGGATTATCAACAACTTAGACAACGTAATTGCAAAAACAAAAACTATCCTTGATGGAGAGATGGAAGTCGAAAATCTCTATTGTACAGATAGTTATAAGCAAACTCCTTTGTTTATTTCTCAGGGACTTGTAAAAGACGAATATCAAGTTACGCCGATTCATGTCGATGTTTCGATTGTTGCAAACGATGTACTTGATATTGAGGCATTTCGTAAGTGGCGTTTTGAGTATGAGAATGCAAAATTTATTCTTGAAGACGAGCATTATAAATGCGGAACGGCAGTCGAAAAAATGTCGAAATCGCTTTACAATGTCGTAAATCCTGACGAAATTGTTGACCAATATGGCGCAGACACACTTCGCTTGTACGAGATGTTTCTCGGTCCACTGGAACAGTCGAAACCATGGGACACAAACGGTATCGAAGGAGTGCATAAATTCCTCAAGAAATTGTGGCGACTTTTTGTGGACGACAACAACAAATGCACCGCAACAAACGACACACCAACGGCTGCCGAACAGAAAACGCTACACCGAACAATAAAACGTACGATGCAAGACATTGAGCGGTTTTCGTTCAATACGATAGTTAGTGGTTTTATGATTTGTGTCAACGAGTTAAACGACCAAAAATGTCGCAAACGTGCTATATTAGAGCCACTTGCAGTTTTAGTTTCGTCGTTTGCGCCACACATTGCCGAAGAATTATGGCAAAAACTTGGCAAAACACAAAGCATAACGACAGCCGACTACCCTGTATTTGAAGAAAAACATCTCATCGAAAACACAGTAACTTATCCTGTTGCATTCAACGGAAAACGGCGTTTTGAGATAACCGTTGCTGCCAACCTTGAAAAGGATACAATCGAAAAAATGGCGATAAAGCACGAATTATCAGCCAAGTGGATTGAAGGCAAAACAATCCGCAAAGTGATTGTTGTACCTAAAAAAATGGTAAATATAGTTGTCGGATAAACCCAAAATAAACCCCAAAAAAGGACAGTCCTATCTTTACGATTGTCCTTTTTTTGGGGTGTTACAGCAAGCGTGAGTCCTGCTGACAACCATAGAACAAATTTAATAAAATTTGGGTTGTCAATAACTTTAATCAAGATGGTAGGCTGCGCTGAGGATTGTGAGGTTCGCGTGCCTGTGAGAGGTCTATGGGTGAAAGTCATCACCTACTCGACTATTTTTACCTATTAATATTTCACAAATTTCACCCTAGTAAAATGAATTTAATAAAGTAAGCCATGGTTCTATGGTAGAACGTTGTTGGTTAATAAATTTTCTGTTTGGTTCAATATT
>JAOZMU010000032.1 GCA_029934165.1 Bacteroidales bacterium | reverse complement strand
TTAGTTTTAGTTAGGAATTTTAATGGCTTACTTTATTAAATTCATTTTACTAATAGAGTTTAGGTTAAGGTTGTTGCAAGTTTTTTAATCTCTTTTGCTGGAGATGCTTTTTTATAAACAATTTTGTAAACAGCATCACAAATAGGCATACTCACATTGTGTTTTTGGTTTATCCGAAAAATGCTGTCCGTAGCATAATAACCTTCGGCTATCATGCTCATTTCCAGTTGCGCCGAGCTGACAGAATAGCCCTTGCCGAGCATTGTTCCAAATGTGCGATTACGGCTAAATTGTGAATATGCGGTTACCAATAAATCGCCCAAATATGCCGAGCTTTTTATATCGCGCGAAATCGGATGCACCAAATCAACAAATCGTTTAATCTCTTGTATTGCGTTGGAAATCAGCACTGCCTGAAAATTATCTCCGTAGCCAAGTCCATTGCAAATTCCGGCAGCGATAGCATAAATATTTTTTAGAACGGCAGAATATTCCGTGCCAAAAATATCATCAGACAAAATGGTGTTGATGTAACGGCAATCTAACATATTGGCAACCTGTTTTCCAAGCGTTTCGTTTTGCGATGCAATTGTAAGATACGAAAGTCGCTCTAATGCAACCTCTTCGGCATGGCAAGGACCAGATATTACTGCAAAATTCGAGTAAGGAAGTTTTTGTGTCTGGTGAAAATACTCTCCAACAATCAAATTTTCCGAAGGTACAATTCCTTTTATCGCCGAAACAATGAGCTTACTACTAAGGTCAACACTTAAATAACGAAACGAAGGCTCGAGAAATGCCGATGGAATTGCAAAAATTAGAATGTCGGAATCGCGACAAACCTTGTTAATATCGCAATACAACGTAATTTTACTAACATCTAATTTTACTGATGTCAAGTATTTCAAATTGTGATGATGTTGCTCAATAAATTTAACATTCTCTTCATCGCGCATATACCAATTGATATGTTTGAGATTGTTTTGTAGTATTTTAACAATGGCAGTTGCCCAGCTTCCGCCACCACAAACAGCAATTTTTTTATTATTTCCCATGGCTATATATTTATGGAACAAATTAACGGTACAATTAATGCCAAAAGTAACATAAAAACAGAAAATAGTCAACTTTGCACGATTTGTAGTTGTTCGCCATTTCTGGCAACAATTTTCCGAAAAATTGCAGGCATTTCCGTCCTTAGTTGCTTTGTGTTTAGCGTTTTAGGTAGCTTCGATAATTCATGTCAATTTTTTTCACGTGGCGATTATTCGGCTTAGGACAAAGCTCAAATTAACTTATCTCCTGAAAAAAGTCTGAATAACTATTAAGAAAAATACTAATTCATTGATTAGCAAAACGTTACATAAATTAGCCTGAATTGTGTTTTTGTCTGATATTCAAATAATTAGCGACTGTAAGAAAAACTCTTCCGACGTTTCAGTAACTTATTTGTCTTAGTAAGTACTCTTACAAAAGTTCTTACGCTTTTTATTAACATAAGTTGTTAATTCACAGCTTAGACGCGTCATAAAAAAATAGGTCTAGACCTTAGGATACAAAATAATCAATTATTAACACCCTAATCTTAGACCTTATTTCTAAAGGTTCGTAGCACCGAAATATTTTTAAAATAAAAAATACAACTCCGATATGTTATACATTCAAATAATTTACTTTTCAGGTTGCATAAAAATCTTATTTTCAAGTGGTAGTCAATTTTTAATTAATATCGCATTGGATAGTTCTTGTAATATTTCGGGGAGTTTTTTTTCGATAATTTCGTAGGACGGAATTTTATTTCCTGTGTAGATTAGAATAAATGCAATTTGAATATTCTCTTCTCGAATATCGGAAAATAAGTGATGTTTGTTTTTTCGATAAACTTCTCTTATGCGTCTTTTGATTTTATTTCTATCGACGGCAAGTTTGAAACGTCTTTTGGGAACACTAATCACAAGTTGTGCAGGAACATCTTTGTATGGAAGAGCTGTTTTTGTCCAAATAATATGGAAAGGTCGGGATTTAAAAAAGAGCCCATCTGCAAATAACCTATTGATAATAGGCTTACTACAGAGACGCTCTTTTTTGGGGAAAGTGTATTTTTGTGTGTTTATTGACATTTGCAACGGCTATTTTTTCTTGGCAAGTTTCTCAAGATAAATCTGAAGAGCCTTGGACATTGATGGAACTTGTGGCATGGGAGCTTTGATGTCCAAACGTAAACCGGCATCTTTTACGGCTTTTGCTGTGCTAGGTCCAAACGATGCGATTTTTGTTTCACTTTGTTTAAACTCAGGAAAGTTGGAAAATAAAGATTTAATTCCTTGTGGACTAAAAAACACGAGTATATCGTAATCGGTTAGTTGTAAGTCTGTTAAATCGCAAAATACGGTTTCGTACAATTCGGCTTTTGTGAAATTAATTTTCAGCTTTTTCAATTTGCGCGGAATGTCGAGCTTGTGATTGACAGAAACAGGCAGCAAATATTTTTCGTTTTTGTGTTTTACCACTTCGCCAAACATATCATCTAAAGTTCGTTTTCCAAAGAAAATTTTTCGTTTCCGATAGACAATGTATTTCTGTAAGTAATAAGCTGTTGCTTCGTTGGCACAAAAATATTTCATGTCTTCGGGCACACTTAATCGGAGTTCTTCTGTAACCCGAAAATAGTGGTCGATGGAAGTTTTACTGGTGAAAATTACGGCGGTGTGGTCGAGCATATTAACCTTAGATTTACGAAATTCGCGAGTGGCAATTCCCTCTACCTTAATGAATTGACGGAAATCAACCGTAACACTCGTGCGTTCTGCTAAATCAATATAGGGCGATTTGCCATTTTGTGGTTCCGGCTGAGAGACTAATATTCTTCGAGTTTTCAAACTGGTATGGTTTTATTCGTTAAACAAAATCGACTAACTTTTGTGTTGTAGAAGTTAGGATAAATCCAAATGCTTATTACATAAAGGATTTTATGAATTTTAGTATTATCAAGATGGGTAATATTTCGAGAGTGCAAAGGTATAAAATCATATAAAATATTGAAAGACGTTTTGTGAATATTATTTTTGCTCCACGAAAAATTCTAAGGAGACTAAACACCACAATTAATCCAAAACCGGTGTAAACAAATGCCTTTGTTGCACTTGCGATTACAAAAGGCATGAAAATTATGATGGGAAAAAGACTGATACCGATTGCTTTATTGTGAATGTATATTTCGTGGATATATTCGTTTATGGTATCTTGTATTTTTAAAATTTTTCCGAGTAGTGATAATTGGAAAATTTTTAATACATTGAGTAAAATGATGATGATGCTTAGTGCAAAATACGTTATCAGTTTTGAGCTTGTTGTTAGTAATATCCCGTAAAAAGAGGAACACTCAATAAGAAACATACTCAGATTTAGCGCAAAAAGCAGCAGTAAAAAAATGGAGACGCGATTGGTTAGCGCGCTGTTGTCATTAAAAATACGATTTGATTCTTGTTTATTATAAATCGCAAAAAGATTTGCACGAAGTTGTTTGTCGTAAAAAACTTTCAGAAATCCAACAATCCCGATTGAAAGTAGCGTAACAAAGAAGAACCAATCTTTTGCTCCAGCTTTGTTTGCCTCTGTTATTTCAGGACTTGCAACTTCCTCAACTATTTCTGTTACAGCGATTTCTTTGGGGTAAACAAAATGTTTTTTCAGCGCATTTCGCGAATATAGCGTGTCGCGCTCAAAAGATAAATAATAATCGCTAGTGGAGTCTATATCAAATATTTTTACGATTTTTACGGGTTCAAATATAGTTGAATCTATTAATTCTATTTTTGGCAAAATAAGTGTATCTTTCTCTATATCAGCCTTTACGGTGTCTCGTTTTTCTGTTTCGGTAATGTGCCTGCCGAAGAACAGATTTTGAGCTGTATTTTTGTCGTAGTTTAAGTATAAATCACTGGTAGAGTCAATATTAATTCTCAAGCTATCAAAAGCAATTTCGCTTTCAGTTTCAGTTTCAGTTTCAGTTTTTGCGATTACTTCTCCGAAATTTATTTGAGTGTTCCAGTATGTCAAATAATAGTTAGATTCGTTGAAAGACGTATAAAAATAACTCGTAGAATCTATTTGTCGTACCGTTGTTTTATAATTGTTTTGAGAAGAATGTTTTTTATATGTTTTAAAAAATGAATTATTGTTACTCGTAACGATTTCGTATTTAGTGTTATAAATAAAACTTGTAGAATCTATTTGAAGCTCAAAATTTGTCGGTAACGAATTTTCAACAGGAACGTTTTTTTCTGGGTTGGAATTTTTACTCACTTCAGATTTCCAACTCAGAAGATAATTTGGCGAAAAATCCTTTGAAAATCCGTGATAAATGTAGCTTGTAGAGTCTTTGGTAGTTTTTATTTTATTTTCGAGTGGAGAAGAATAAATTTTTTTGTTGCTTGTTTCAAAAAGAGGATTCGAGTCAATTTTTTTAGAGTTGAAATTTGCGTAAACAAAGCTCGTGGAATCGTATATTTGCAATGGATTTTCGTCGCTCTTTGTTGAGTCGATAACGGCAGAGTTTGACACTTTTGAAATTTCGACTTCCGAAACAGAGAAAAGCCAGTTGTCAAGATTTCTGTCGAAATGCAAATAAACATAACTTGTGGAATCTATTTGAGTGTTGGAAGAGCTGTGTAATAATGCCGAGTCTAAAACTGTGGCGTGTAATATATTGTCATCTATTTTATTAAGCGAGAATATTGCCAGCTTGTTTTCGCTTTTCGTTTTCTCGAAGTTAGCGAAAATGTAACTTGTAGAATCTATTAAATCTATTGTTGAATTAAGATCTACTAAATTACTGTCAACAAGATAATTAGTAGAATCTTTCTCATCACTATTTAGCGAAATAGAATTTATGCACAAAATTATATAGTCGTACTCTTTTGCCATTTTTTACGATAGAAAAATTCTGTTCATTTATTTAAGCACATTATGCTATTTATCAGGAAAAGTATTATGTTGATATTCAAGTCAATAACAACGATAAAGGTATCAATTATCTTTAACCATCTACTTATTTGACCACAAAAGTAGTTCAATTTCGTTAAAAATCAATATATTTGGGTCAGACCGTTGGTTTTAGAGTAAACACCAAACAGTTTTCTGGTAGAGACTTGGAATTTTTATAATGAATTGATAATCAACAAAAAACACAATAATTTTGGAGACTACCAGTCAAAAGTATTGAACCATAACTATTAACATTTTTGTTATGCCAGAAGCAAAACGCAATGCCAAACTTGGCTCGCACGTAAAAGAAGATTTCTCGAAGGTAGTAAAAGTCTTTGTAGGATTTATCCGTAATGTGATGAGTGTCAAGGGGACAGACGTTGCAGGAACTATTGATGGAATTGAGCGCGATATTGTTTTTCGCGGACACGCATCGTGGATTCTAATATTTTCAATTCTTATCGCTTCAATCGGACTAAATGTTAATTCGACACCAGTAATCATTGGAGCCATGTTAATTTCGCCACTGATGGGACCAATTCTCGGAATTGGGTTAGCTATTGGCACTTACGATTGGGATATTTTGACACGCTCACTCAAAAACTTCGGAATAGCCATTTTTATTAGTTTGCTAACATCTACTATTTATTTCCTTATCAGCCCATTAAAAGAGGTACAAAGCGAATTATTAGCACGCACAAAACCAACAATTCTTGATGTTTCAATTGCTATTTTTGGCGGTTTGGCAGGGATTCTTGCAGGGTCGCGCCGAGAAAAAACCAATGTTATTCCGGGAGTGGCAATTGCAACTGCCTTGATGCCACCACTTTGTACTGCTGGTTTTGGATTAGCAACAGGCAATTGGCGATTTTTCTTCGGAGCATTTTATCTTTTCTTCCTAAATTCGGTTTTCATTAGTGTTTCAACATTTTTTGTTGTACGTATGCTACATTTTCCGAAAAAGAATTTTGTTAACCACGCACGAGAACGACAAATAAAACGTTATATTTTGATATTCAGCTTGATAGTAATTTTGCCTAGCGCAAAGATTTTTTGGAATATTATAAAAGAAACCAGATTCAATGCTTATACGCGCGAATTTATAAACGATAACGTAAAATTTGATGGCAGCGAAGTTATAGACCATAAAATTGTATTTACAGATACACTTTCCGTAATCGAGTTGTATCTTATTGGAAAAGAAGTTCCTGACGAAATTTTGGTAGAATTAAACAGCAAACTTACAGATTACGGGCTTATTGCAAAAAAAGGGTTTTGGAACGAATATATTACGGCAGTAACAAAAAAAACCGTCGTTAGGATTTATCAAGCCGAAAGCAATACCGAAGATATTAATCAGCGACTTAGTAGCCTGAAAACTCAAGTCAGAATTGGAATAATAGAAGAAATATATCAAAAAAACGAAAAGAAAATCTCTGACCAAGAAGAACAAATTGAATTTTTGGAAGAAGAGCTAAAACGTGCAATAATTGCAAATGAAAAAGATACGATACCTTTCTATCAGGTACTTAGCGAATTGACAACTCTACATAATGATATTCTCAAAATTGCATACGCCCCCTCAATAGAAGCCACCGTAGATGGAAAATGCGATACAATAAGCACTTTTTTAATCCATTGGAAACGTAATGTCTGGCAAGCAAAAAGGAAAAGAAAAGAAAAAGAAATTGCAAATTTCCTTAAAATAAGGTTGCATTTGGATACACTTAGAGTTATTCGTTATTAAAACATAGTACGTATTTTTTTGAAAATAAATAAATATTAAAACGAAGATTAAATTAACCTATACCATTATTTGCTGTTTGTTGCTGATATTCAGTCAAATAGCAAATCATTGGCTCAATAATAAAAAGTGCAGGACACTTAGACCATATCAGGTCGATAAAATTTCTAATAAATAGCACTAAGTGTTTAATTTTGTATTCATTAAAAAAGTTTAATTATGAAAAATTTATTGGTTGTAATGTTTATTGCCTTTACGGTTATATTTTCTGCTTGTGGCGACAGTTCATCAGATTTGCCTACCGACCAGAAAGATAGCACAAAAACGGAAAAGGAAACAGAAACAATAACGGAGAATCCAGATGTTGAAACAGATACTTTGGACAGAGGACTGCTCGCAATTCCAGAAAAAATTGACGAAGAAACAGAACGAGATATAGATGAGTATGGCATCGTTCATATCGATGTTATGGACGCAGCTGTTGGCGAAGCAAAAACGGACGAATTGCTGCATAAACTTTTCCCGGCATCTGCGATAGAAGTTGCACATAAAACCGACAAGTTTTCGGGCTTCAACGTTGATTATCAAAATACTGAATATAATGTTACCGTGATTTACGAAACGATGGACGACAAAAAAATTATAGGCTTTTTATTCATCGCCGAAGGCAAATTTTCTATGGATGTCATAGAAAAAGTCCTTTAAACATAAACCAAATTAACAAATATCTCAATATTGCTAATAATCTATAATAACCTAATACAGAGTTAATTCATAAAAACCAATTTCCATAAAAAAATGTTATGTAAAATGAATTTAATAAAGTAAGCCATTAAAATTCCTAACTAAAACTAAATCAGGCGTAAACAAAATTATTAATTATGAATTTTCCATTATTAATTGTTAATTCACAGCTTAAACGTTTCATAAAAAATAGGTCTTAGTTACTTATTAATTTTTTGTCAAAATACAAATGTTACGCTATATAATATTTGTAGGTGTAAATTGTAAACAATAGATTTTTCCAGAAATAATCAAGTTACAAATGAAGAAATTATTTAGAAACTTGCGAGTCCGACAGAGATTGTTGCTAACAATATCGATATTTACTATTTTTTTGAGTGCGATAGGTTTTTTTGCACTATCAACACTCAACGCAAACATCGAATTAACATCTGAACAACGCGCCACCGATATTGTAATTAGAAAATTGGCGAAGGTAAGATTGTTTATGAGTAAGAATAAAGTGATTCTCACGAAAGCTTTTTTGATAGAAGATACTAGCGAAATTGTGGTTCTAAAAAATGAATATTTGCTGAATTACGAACTCCTGAAACTGCATATTGACAGAGCGGAGCAATATTTGGATAAACTGGAAGTCAGCCGAGAAGACCAAACATTGAAAGAAAATTTTTGGAATAGACTTATGGAGATTGAAACACTCATTTTACATACGCTAAACCACCAGTCCGAGGAGTTTTTGCTTCGGCAGTTTGGCATTATAAGAATAAATACAATTGCCCTTGCCAACAAAGAAGCAGTGATTGAAGATTTCGCCGAAGATGATACCGAAATTGCCAATGCTTTTGCCGAAAATATTGACACAATTAATATTGGTGAACCAGATGACGGTAATTTGCAATCGATGAATACAACCATTACGAACAGTATTTTGATAAGTAAAAATCTGTATAAGCAGGTGTTGCATACCAGCAAAAATATTAGCCGTGTTCTTATTACGACAATTAATGCCATTTCAAATTACGAAAAAACCGTTGCAAAAAGAAATACAAATAGTGCTTCAAGAATACGAAAAATTGTAATTATTCTGATAATATTATTTATTTTTTTAGCCGTGTCAATCATCATAGTTACAGCAGAACGCATTGCACGTCCGATAAATCTTATCAGAGATTATTTGCGAGAATTGAGTTTGGGAAATTTGCCCGATGAGTTTTCCAACGATTCCAACGACGAGATTGGACAAATGATTAAGTCCGTAAATCTTTTGCGAAGAGAATTAGATATGACACGAAAATTTGCAATTGAGGTTGGACAAGGCAAATTCAACACAAAGATAAACGTGTTCAATAGTCAAGGAGCACTTGGACGCGCTCTTGCCGAGATGCGCGATGGGCTGTACAAGGTAAACCGCGAAGGCGAGAAACAACAATTTGAAGAGGAACAGCGAAACTGGGCTACACGTGGCGTCGCGAAATTTGCCGAAATATTGCGGCAAAATAACGACAATTTGCAGCTCTTGACATACAACATAATAAAAAATATGGTTTGGTATATGGATGCCGTGCAAGGAGGTTTATTTTTGATAAATGACGATGGAAAGCAAAAAAAACACATAGAACAACTCTCCTGTTTTGCGTATGAGCGCAAAAAAAGCCTCAAAAAAGTTTTCAAAATGAACGAAGGACTGATTGGGCGTTGTATCGGTGAAAATGAAACTATTTACTTATCCGATTTGCCAGACTCCTACATCACAATAACATCAGGCTTGGGCGATGCAAACCCCCGAAGTTTGCTACTTGTGCCGTTGAAAATCAATGATATTACATTTGGAGTCATGGAAATTGCTTCCTTCAAACCGATAGAAGAATACCAAATAAACTTTGTCGAAAAAATTGGTGAAAGTATAGCTTCAAGTATTTCATCGGTAAAGATTGCTGCCCAGACAACTAACTTGTTGAATCAGGCACACGAAAACGCCGAAAAAATGGCAGCTCAAGAAGAGGAGCTTCGACAAAATATTGAGGAGATGCAGGCAACTCAAGAAGAGGCAGCACGAAAAGAATCTCTTGCAAGTGGATTTGTTAATACTGTGAATCACACTTTATTACGCGCAGATTTTTCGGTCGAAGGAACATTGATTTATGCAAACTCTCGGTTTTTAGAAATTGTCGGCAGCACGTCTTCAGAAGTTGAGGGGCGTTTTGCTGCCGAATTTTTGCCAGAACAAGACCGCGAAGAATTTACAGAAATGTGGAAAAAACTTGCACAAGGCGGAAGACACTTCGAGAAAATTATTCCTTTTCAGACTACCATAGGACAATATTTTCTGCTGACAACTTTCACCGCCGTTAGAGACCAAAACGGACGAGTGATTAATGTGCTGTTTTTGGCTTTTGATGTCGATTCTCATGTAAAAACGCAGAAAAAATGGAGAAATGAATTTGAAAACCTACTCGAAGAATTTGTCGAAGTTTCGGAAGATGTTACAAATAGGTGGGACAAACAGCTCGATACCGCAAACAAAAAAAATCTTGCAGTAGCCACCAAAAAGGAAGAGAATAAAAATTAATCCGAAAATTCGTAGCTATCATAATATATTAACAAAATAAAATATTCTACTATGCCATATTCACAATTCAAATTCAGCGATTTGCATCAAAAATTCGGTATTGAGGAAGAAACAACCAAGATGTTTGAAAACTTAGTACCTGTTGAGCCAACCGATTGGCTTACAAGGACGCTTGAAATAAATTTACAAATGCCTTTGCTTTCCGAAAAGTCAAAATCAGAATATATTATTGCGCCAATATTAACAGATATTTGGGAACAAAATAAAGAATGTTTTACCATATTTTCGGGTGTAAGCCTTGATGTTGATACAGACAAAGGATTAAACGGAGAGTGCGATTTTATTTTCAGCAGCGAACCACGCAAAAAATATTCGCTTGTAAGTCCAATTTTTACACTTGTGGAGGCAAAAAACGACAATATTTCTAATGGTATTCCACAATGTATTGCACAAATGCTTGGCGCAAGATTGTTTAATGAAAAAAATGAAAAGCCTTTGAAATCTATTTATGGTTGTGTAACTACCGGCGAAGAATGGCAATTTCTTGAATTAAACGAAAATAAAATTCTTGTTCACAACAAACTAATATTATTAAACAAAATTGATGAGATACTGGGAGCATTGCAATATATTTTAAATATTTCGTTAAGCAAAAAATGCGATAATATCGGGAATATTTGAGTGTTTTTTGAAGCCGTTAAAGCTTAAAATAACAAGTGAAAATGGTTAATTATTATTTACCTAAAGGATTTATGCTAAGTGCCATGCACTTTTTAATATTGAGACAATGATTTACTATTTAACTAAAAATCAGCAACAAACAGCAAATAATGGTATAGGTTAATTTAATCTTCGTTTTAATGTTTTGATTTTAAAAACGCCTGATTTTTATTGATTTGTAAAAATCTACCATATCAGTAAATCTATTTTTATACTAAATTAGGTTTAATAATTTACTTTTTTCGGGCTGAATTAAGTTGCCATTTCATGGCGAATTTCAACAACTATTTTTTTACGAACGCGTCCTGTATGGTGGAGTGGAAGCGTGGAGATACGGAAATTTTGTGTATCTTTCGCTACTTTATTACAAATTTTATTTTCACAATTTACTAAATACCAGAATTAAGTATGGTTGCTAACTATCAGATTGCAAAGCATCATTTCAAAGTGTGGTGCATAAACGTAAAGGCTTTTTATTACGAACTTGCCCCTTTAGAGTTTAAGGTTAGCGACCACGAAACAAAGTTTGGAATGTGGCTCTACAATGTTGCTCTGGTGGCTTTTCGTGGCGATGAACTTTTGGAAATAATTGATAGAGAGTATATTGCGCTTCATCTTTCGGCAAATAAAATAAATAGTTTTCGGCAAAATAATCATGTTGCGGAAGCAAAGAACGAATTTGAAAAATTTGTAGAAATACAGAAAAAAATTGCAGAACATTTAGTTTTATTCGAGAGTAAATATAAAAATGAGTTATTTATTGTCAAGTTTAAGAAATAAGTCAAATAAATATTTGACATAAAATTTAGCACATGAATAATCTTTCAGTAGCCTTAATTGTGCGCACCGTGTCTGGAGTCCTGATGGCTCTGTTTATCGCGGTTGGTGTAATTGTTTTCAATGTTTTTAAGACAAATATAGACATTGATGAAAAACGTGCCGAATTGCATGAAATTCTATTGGCAGCCAATGAGTATAAAAGCCAAGAAATTGTGATAAATGATATTTTACGTGCCTATGTGGTAACTGGAGAAGATTCATTATTAATGGCTTACAATTATTTGTTGGGAGTTCGTTTAGGAAAAAAACCTAGACTTGATGGCGTTACTATTTCGACCCGCAAAGTTGTGGCATCAAAAGGTTGCAACGACGAGGAGGATTTGATTTTAAACAAAGTCGAAATTAGCAATAAATTAGCGAGCGATATTGGACAAGAGGCTATTCAAGCAACACGCGGAATGTTTAACGATGGTTATGGAAATTATATCATTCCTAAACCTCCCGACAGAGAGCTTGCTATCTCGTTACTGTATGGTAATGAGTATATTAAGCATAAAAAAAACACGATAAAATCGCTTAATCTGTTTTCTGAAACAGTAGCCAGCAGATATTCAAATAACGTGGCAGAACTTAATGACGTTTTTAATTTTTTAATTTATAGTCTTGGAGTTATTTTGTTTTTAGGCATAATTCTTACATTTTCTATATTTTTTATCTTTAAAACAAAAATTCTTTTGCCTATTACGAGCTTGTATCTCTTTTCTCAAAAAATTGCTCAAGGCGATTTTACCGGCTCGTTAGCTATAAATTATAATAATGAAATAGGAAAATTGGCAAAGTCTTTCAGGTCTCTTTCAGAGGGAATTATGAAAAAATCGGAGTTTGTTAAGGCAATTGGGACAGGCGAGCTTGAAGCCAAGTTTGAACCACTGAGCGAGAAAGACGAAATGGGTAAGTTGTTGCTTGAGACACGGCAAAACTTGATAAAAGCACGCCAAGAAGAACAAAAACGAAAAGAAGAAGACGATGCTCAAAACTGGATTAATGAAGGACTTGCGCAGTTTGCAGATATTTTGCGAAAAGATAACGACAGTATAAAAAAACTTGCGGATAATATTAACATAAACATAGTCAAGTATTTGGGTGCCGATTTAGGAGGGCTATTCATTATTAACGACCAAGACACCGACGATAAATATATTGAAATGATGTCGTGCTTTGCTTTCGAGAGGCATCGCAGCGAGCAAAAACGGATTGAATTGAGCGAGGGGCTTGTTGGGCGATGTGTGAACGAGAGCGAAACTATATATATGACCGATATTCCTAACGAATATTTGAGCATAACTTCGGGGCTTGGTGGCGAGCAACCACAGTGTTTATTGCTTGTGCCTCTGAAAATTAACGAAATAATTTTTGGAGTTATTGAATTAGCTTCGTTCAAAAATTTCGAGCCGTTTCAGATAAGTTTTGTCGAGCAAATCGGAGAAAGTATCGCTTCGACATTGATGTCTGCAAAAATAAATGTTCGTACAAACCAGTTATTGCAATTGGCACAAGAAAATGCCGAAAAAATGTTGGCGCAGGAAGAGGAAATGCGCCAAAATTTCGAGGAGCTGACAGCTACACAAGAAGCCTTAGATGTGAAAGATAAGCAGCAGCAAAAAATTATTGCTAAACTAAATCGCGATAATCAAGATAAATTGGGAAGAATGTTGGCTGTTCAGGAGGAGATGGAGACAAAAGAAGCTGAAATGAAAGGAATTTTGAATGCCATAAACTCAAATTCGTTGGTGGCAGAGTACGATTTGGAAGGTAATATTCGGTTTGTGAACGAAAAATTTGCGACAATATTCGGAAAGACAAAATTAACAATGCAAGGCAAGCAACATATAGATTTTGAAAACATAGAATTGAGAAGAAGTCCAGAATATCGACATTTCTGGAATGATTTGAAAAACGGATTGTCGAAGAAGCGAATACGAAAAAACGAAACGAATAATGTAATATTTTGGCTCTCTGAGATTTATACACCTATTTATGACAAAAATGGAGATATTCATAAAGTTTTGATGATAGCTGATAATATCACCCAAATTAAGAAACAAGAGTTAGAAATGGAGCAATTCTTAAACGAATCGCGCATGAAAGAAATGGAGGTTGAAGAAAAAAACGAGCAAATTGAGGCAAACGAAGAAGAGTTGCGTCAAAACCTTGAAGAGATGCAAACAATTCGTGATTCTTTATCAGAAAAAGACAGGAAAAACCAAGAGCGAATCGGAGAATTAACAAAAGAAAACTTGGAGCTATCGAAGCAAAACAAAGAACTCCATTCGAAAATTGCTGACAAATAGGCACCTTTACACTTTATTGTGAAAATTACTTGCAAAGCACTAATTTATTGACTATCAAAGATTTAAGCCAAAACAATGAAAATCCAAAATCCCGAAAATACAGACGAAATTTTAATCATTCCGAATCCAATTTATGACGTTGTTTTCCGATATTTAATGCAGGATAATGACAGTGCTTTGATAATTATTTCAACGCTGATAGGCGAAAACATAAAAACGCTTGAATTTCAGCCATTAACACGTGCATTTAAAAAAACCGATGAAGATAATCTCAGTCAAAAAGAGAAACTGATAAACAGTCGTTTTGAAAAGGAGAAGAAAAAAATACTTTATGATAATAGTTTGTCAGAAAGTGATAAACAAATAA
>JAOZMU010000428.1 GCA_029934165.1 Bacteroidales bacterium | reverse complement strand
GTTTTAGTTAGGAATTTTAATGGCTTACTTTATTAAATTCATTTTACTTAGTTAGGAATTTTAATGGCTTACTTTCAGAGATATAAAATAATGACTATTTTGGACATTTTACGAGTAGAATTACAATTACCACAATTTATTAATGCTGAATATCAGCTATTTAATAATTATTATGTGCTTTTTCAAATCTAAAATGTCCAATTTTTGCTCAATTCACTTGCATTCAGAAAATTAAGTAGTTTCAAGTCAATTATTTAATATGTCTGTTGTATGAGTATTTACTACGAGTTTTACGCCAATTTCTATTAGGATTTTCAACTTTCTAAACCTCATTTACGCCAATCTCATTATCCTCAAGTGACAAATCAATTCCTGAATTTGCTGTTTCTTGTATCATAATCACATCGTCTGTCGAGAAAACCCTGTCCATATCCAGCAACATCAAAAATTGCTCATTAACTTTTATCATTCCCTCAATAAATTCCGATTTATACTTAGAGCCAATACTCGGCGATGGTTTAATTTGCGAATTATCAATGTCTAATACTTCCTGTACAGAATCGACCAATGCGCCAACGTCCACAGATTCGTCCTCCATTTTAATATTCAAAACAAGAATACAGGTATTTTTTGTATATTCAGTAGGTGTCATTCCAAATTTAATCCGTGTATCAATCACCGGCAAAACATTACCACGCAAATTAATCACGCCTTTCATGTAAGCTGGCGACTTTGGAACTTCCGTAATACGCACCAATTCAAGAATATTTAGCACTTTATTTACGTGTGCAGCAAAAATTTCTTTTCCTAATTTGAATGACAAATACGAATCTATTACTTTTTTATTGTTATCAATACTCATCATAACAGCACCTCCTTTTTGTTATTTGAAAATTCTCTAATTATCTTGTTGGTATCTAATACTAAAGCTACTGTTCCATCTCCCAAAATAGTGGCACCAGATATTATTTCTTGTTTTTTGTAATGCTTCCCGAGCGGTTTCAGAACTGCCTGATACTCACCAATTACCATATCAACAACAAGTCCCATCAATTTATCATTGAAATTTACGATTATGACTTGCTCAAACTTCGGCAATTTGTCCTTAATTTTAAATTCTTCGCGTAAATATAGAAATGGTAATTGTTTACCATCGAAAACAATGATATTGTTAAACGAATTTTCGATATAATTATGCTCGGATTCATAAATTTTATTTACGATAGAAAGAGGAATTATAAAATTTGTTTCGCCTATTTTTACAAGCAAACCATCTATAATAGAAAGAGTTAACGGAAGTTTTATCGTTATTGTTGTTCCAACGCCAATCTTCGAGCTTACATCGACTTCGCCTCGAATCTCATCAATTTTTCGTTTGACAACATCCATACCTACTCCTCTGCCGGACAGACCTGTAACGACTTTGGCGGTTGATAATCCTGGTGTAAAAATAAGTGCAAAAATCTCTGAATCTGTCATTATAGCATCGCTGGCAATAATTCCCTTTGCAACTGCTTTATTGAAAATTGATTTTGCATCAATTCCGCTACCGTCATCGCTTATCTGCAAGACAACACTTGCTCCTGAATAATAGGCGTTTAAGGTAATTTTTCCTCGTTTGGGTTTTCCGCGTTTTATTCTCTCCTGCGTACTTTCAATTCCATGGTCAATACTATTGCGTATTATGTGCATAATTGGTTCGACTAAGCTTTCGATAATGGTTTTATCAAGCTCAGTTTCAGTTCCTTCGGTAATAAAATCAATGTCTTTGTTCGTGTCCGAAGATAGGTCGCGTACCAACCGTTTGAAGCGGGTAAGCATACTTTCGATGGGTATTAAGCAAATTTCAAACGCATTATCACGTAATTGACGCGATAATTTTTGCATATCTTCTGCCACTGTAAGCAATTCTGTGTTAAGACTTTTTTCTGCAAACAAAGACAATCGAGCTTGTGTAGTAACTAGCTCGCTCACCAAATTCATCAAATTATCCAATTTATCTGAAGAAACACGTATTGTAGAAATTGTATTTTCGCGAATGTATTTTTTAGCACTTTCTTTTTTATCCTTATCATCGTTATCCACTTTCAGGTTTTCCTTCTTAACAGTAATATTATCTTGCAAATTTGTATTTTCTGCAATTTCTATTATGCCTCTCAAATTACAGATTCCTCTGTTTGCATTTGACACAAATTTATCTATAAATGCTTTATTATCTGTCAAATTTTTGTTCGAGATTTCAACTATTTCTATCAAACAATCGTCTTCAATGAAGAGAAAAACATCAGCAATTTCATTTTTTGTAACGGTTGTAGCCAATACAATTTCCCACGAAGTAAAACAATGAAATGGAACAAGCTGGGCAACAGTAGGCACTTTATCCATGTGGGCAACAACGATAGCTGTTCCGAGAAAAGATATTTCGTCTATCAAATAAAGCGGGTTTGTTCCATTATCAAATAATAAAACATTTGGATTAAAGTTTATGTAAAAAGTCTTGCTTGCATTTTTGTCCAAGTTATCCAAATTTTCATCAAAAACACTTTTAGTAGTTTGATTATCTAACGCTTTCTGACTGCTTTCTAATTTGACTAATACATCAGAAATTTCGTCAATAAAGCTATCATGCGTTTGCTGAAAATCATCTGACAAATCGCCTTGAATTTGAAGCAGAAGGCGCAAATGGTCAACAGATTTCAGCGTTAATGTAAGTAATTGTTGCGTAACAGGAGATTTTCCATCACGAACAAAATCATAAATTGATTCTAAACGATGTGTAAATTCACTTATTTTCTCAAACCCAAACATTGCGCCACTCCCCTTCAAAGAGTGCATAACTCTAAAAACCTGTTCGATAAGAGAATTATCCGAAGGCGTGTTTTCGAGTGCCAGCAACGAATTTTCCAATTCCTGAATCAATTCAGTGGCTTCGACAATAAATTTTTTCTGAAAGCTCTCCATAGTTATTTTAATCTTAATTTGGAAACATATTTACTCTTGGTTAGTAAATTATGATAACAACACACTAACCAAAAACTACCTAAGCACTTTTTTTAGCGCCGCAATTAATTTGGCAGGTACAAATGGCTTTATTATCCACCCAGTTGCACCAGCTGCCTTTGCCTCCATTTTTTTTGAGGTCTGAGATTCAGTTGTTAGAAAAAGTATCGGAATTCGCTTATATTGCTCAATTACACGCACTTTTTCAATAAGCTCGATGCCATTCATATTAGGCATGTGTAAGTCTGTAATGATAAGATGGATTTCTCTTCCGTCTAAAAATTTCAGTGCATCGAGCCCGTCAACACCTATAAACACTTGATATCCAGCATTTTCTAATGTAAAGCTAACTACCTCGCGAATACTTTCTGAGTCATCAATTATTAAAATATTTTTTTTCATTGTAAAAATTTAAGTGCTCAAACAAATTTAGTTTCACTAATTCTAATAGTGTAACTGACCTTCAAATAGTTACAAAAGCTAAAAACTACGATTGTAACTCACAAAAAAGCTGATTGTTATGCAATGATATATTCTTGAAATCCAGATTTACTAATCAAGTCTGCCAATTCTTCGGGTAAGTTAATCTCAAAAACAATCTTAGAGCCTAGAGCGTTACAACTCTTTTTTATTGACTCAAATAACTGAATAGCAGATAAATCGAAGTTATCGACATCGTTTACTTTTATCAATAGGTTTTTTTTATCTTCGACATCGGGTTTAATAACTTCAAAAATAGCTTCTATATTATTCAATGTCAGCTCTTTCGTTATTTCGTAAACTACGGTTGCTCGTCCATCAATTTCTTGCTCTATTCTTTTGATATTATTCATTAAATTTTGCTTAGTAAAATGAGAAAAATAATTCAATCAAATAATTTTGACCGGAAATGTATCTTCTTTCAGGCACAATGATATAGGTTTTATTCATTCTTTTTTTTCAGATAAGGCATTTTTCCTGCGAAAACAATACCGAGTTTT
>JAOZMU010000427.1 GCA_029934165.1 Bacteroidales bacterium | reverse complement strand
TTGTCATAAGTGAAGGCATCTTCGCAGACCACCGGCTCCGTGCATGAATTGCTTATCACCATATCAACCATGCCGGGAGCGTGTTCCCCAATGATGCAGGTCAGCAATGTCGTGTCGGAAAGACTACATGCGGCCAGCGTTCCGCCGAAGGAGACTGTTGTGCTTGAGAGAAAGCCGGAGCCTGCTATCTCCACTGTCCTGCTCTCCACGCTGACCTTCGGGCCGTGGACCGATGGGCCGTTATTGGGAGAGATGCCGCCTGAACCCGGAATATTTGGATTGGGACAAGTTACTCTTGGCGGAAACTCTTTGTATCTGTAATCGGCCAAATCCTCCTGTCCATCTGGATTTATGACTGTTACATCCACCTTAACTATGTTGTATCTATTCTTCTCTTCGTTCTCGCTCTTGTCAGGACGGGCAGGGGCTTTACAAGTTATCTTCCCATCGGTAAACATAATCTCATCGGCAGGAACATCGCCAAAAAGAATCTCTGTGTCGTCGTTGAAATTTTTGCCCCTTATTGTTATCGTTTCACCCACACAGCCGAAATCAGGGGCTATGTCATTGCCCGTTATTATCGGCGGAGGATTGTATGTGTAGCAGTTTTCACCGGGAGCAGAAAACTGCTTGTCCGGGTTTGTCACCACCACGTCAACAGGAATCTCATCCTCCGTATCATATTCAGGCGTTTCACATCTTATCTCCGTGGCTGAGATGACATTGACGTTCACAGCCTCTATGCCGCCGAAAGTAACCGTGGTCCCTGTTTTTTCTGTGACAAAACCATATCCCAATATTTTTATCTTCATACCACCGGATGCGGGACAATATGCATCAGAATCATCGTTTCCCTCGGAATCAAGCTTTATTATTCCGCTTATTGACGGTGGCGGATCATACTTGTAACATTCCTGACAGACATCCTCCTGATCATCTGGATTAATCACTGTCACATCAACATCGCCCGCCACATGTGCAGGGGCTTCACATATTATCTCTGTGGGAGCAATGCTGATGATTGCGGCCGGATATAGGCTGCCACCGAATAGAACCTTAGCGCCGTCATCAAAAAACTGGCCTGTTATCGTCATTTCAGTACCGCCAGTCTTAGGCCCATCACCAGGATTCACATTACCAATGTTCGGTGGCGGCGGATCATCATATAAAGTTTTTGCGGAAACTTCATCTTTCGTGTATTCGCTGCAAACTGTGTTCGGATTGTAATCATGATCATTCGTGACGGTACGGATTTGGAAATGATAGGTCGCATCAGGCATCAGCCCTCCAACGGTGATGCTTTCATTTGCTTTGTCATCCGTGATTCCGAACTTCGTGTAAGCTCCTTCGGGTGTTTCAGAATACCAGACTTCATAGCCGCCGGTATCGTCATCATACTCTATGGCCTTCCAACTCAGAGGAACAGAGGACGATGTCGGTGTTCCGGCAACCAAATTTTCAGGAACAACGGTCTGAGTGCTCTGCCAGTCATTCCCATATTGTTTGTCGTTGAGAAAAAGACGCAAAGCAGCGTTCCCAGTTTTAAGAGCATTCCAGCGAAGACTGCTCTGACCGTTCGCCAGGGTTGTGAGATTTTTCATCTGAAGAGGAATCTCACCCGACAGCTGATTCCCGGACAGATCAATGAGCTGAATGGCTGGAAGATTTCCCATCTCCCAGGGAATGCTTCCTGACAGATAATTCCGGGCCAGATTCAAAGTCTCCAAATTATCAAGCTCCCCCAGTTCGGGAGGAATGCTGCCTGTCAACTGATTATCAGACAGATCAAGATTTATCAGAGTTGTGATGTCCCCCAGATCGGAGGGGATGCTTTCCAACAGTTGATTCCCGGAGAGATTCAAGTCTGTCAGACTGGCAAGGGTTCCGATCTGAGCCGGAATGTTTCCCGACAACTGGTTCCCTGACAGGTTGAGCGTCTGGAGTTCCGTCAGGTCTTCGATGTCGGCGAATTCAGAAATTGTCCCGTTAAGATTATTGGAGGAGAGATCAATGTCCGTGACATAATGACTGACATTATCGCAGGTCACTCTGTCCCATGTGCATTCGTTTCCCGGATCGCCGAGCCAGTTTCCGCCATTGTCTGTCCAATTGCCACCGTCTGTGCTGTCATAAAGGTCAGTCAGAGCCTGCTTTTCGGCAAGGGGGATGCACAATGTTCTGGCAGTAATTTCCTCGGTGTATCCGCTTTCAACCTTATTGGCATTCTCTATGTGACCGGACGTGACTGTCCGGATGCGGAAATAACAGGTTGTACACGGATTCATGCCGGTCACGGTAATATTCTGCACATTTTTGTCCGCTGTGGTGCCGAACAGCGTGGGTGAGGGATCAGCGGGTGCGGCCGAATAGTAAACTTCATAGCCCCCGCTGTCGCCGGTGTAGGCAATCTTTGTCCATGTCAGAGGGATTGAGGTCAGTTCGGTTGTCGGTGACTCAGCAACGAGTGTGGCAGCAGACAGACCGCTCGGAGCAATCGTCTGGGTGCTTTCCCAATTGCCGCCGATCTGTCTGTCATTCAGGAGAAAACGGAGATCATTGTCCGTGGTGTAAAGCGCATTGTGGCGGAAATCACTTTTGTTGAAGCTCAGACCGGTAAAATTTTTCAATTCGGAAGGGATGCTGCCCGACAGCTTATTCCCGGATATGTTCAGGATCAGAAGCGATGAAAGGTCTCCGATCCGGGAAGGGATGCTGCCTGTCAACTGATTTCCGGATACGTCCAGGGTTTCAAGCTCTGCAAGGCTTCCGATCTGAGCGGGAATGGTGTTCGTCAGCTGATTTTGGGACAGATCAAGGGTTTGCAGGTTTGCAGGGCTTCCCAGTTCCGGGGGGATGCTGCCTGTCAGCTGATTTTGGGACAGATCAAGGCTTTGCAGGTTTGCAAGGCTTCCCATCTGTGTGGGAATGCTGCCCGTCAACTCGTTTCCGGACAGGTCAAGCGTGTTCAGATTCGGGAAGCTGCCAATGTCAGGGGGAATCGTTCCTGAAAGACTGTTTGAGGACAGATCAATCTCTGTGACACGATTATTTTCAATGGTCACGCCGGCCCATGTCTTTTCAGTGCCGGGACCGCCGAGCCAATCTGTCCTGTTGTTCCAGTTTGCCCCGTCTGTGCTGTTATAAAGAGCAGTCAGGGCTTTTTTTTCAGAAAGAGGAATGCACAGGGTGCTGACAGGTCCCAGAGTGGCATACTCACTGCTATGGATGTCATTTGTATTGCTTGCATGGGAAGGTGTCACAGTACGAATCCGGAAATAATAGGGCGTACACGGATTCAGGCCGGTCACGGTGATGTTTCCCACATTTTTGCCTGATGCGGTGTCAAATGAAGTGTAAGGCCCGCCGGATGTGGTGGAATACTCAACTTCATAGCCGCCGCCGTCAGCAGTGTAGGCAATCGGCGTCCATGTCAGCGGGACTGATTTCCATTCTGTTGTCGGTGAATCGGCAACTGATATGACAGTGTTTAAATCGGTGGGAGCAACGGTCTGAGTGCTTTCCCAGTCATTGTCTTTCTGATTGAGAAAAGTACGCAATTCAGGGTCATTAGCGTAAAGAGCATTGTATCCGAGATCAAGTGACTGCAAATTTGTCAGACTTTTCAACTGAGCGGGAATGTTGCCTGACAACTGATTTCCGGACAAACTGAGGGTCTGCAAAGCTGTCAGGCCTTCTAACTGTGTGGAAATGCTGCCTGTCAACTGGTTCCCGGACAAACTGAGGGTCTGCAAAGCTGTCAGGCCTCCCAACTGGGTGGGAATGTTGCCTGTCAACTGGTTCCCGGACAAACTGAGGGTCTGCAAAGCTGTCAGGCCTTCTAACTGTGTGGAAATGCTGCCTGTCAACTGGTTCCCGGACAAACTGAGGGTCTGCAAAGCTGTCAGGCCTCCCAACTGGATGGGAATACCACCTGTCAACTGATTCCCGGACAGAATAAGGCTTCTTAGTCCCGTGAGGCTCCCGA
>JAOZMU010000426.1 GCA_029934165.1 Bacteroidales bacterium | reverse complement strand
TTTAGTTTTAGTTAGGAATTTTAATGGCTTACTTTATTAAATTCATTTTACTTACAAAAATTCTTACGCTTTTTATTAACCTAAGTTGTTAATAGTCAGCTAAAACATTTCATGAAAATTAGGTCTTAGACCTTATAAAGATAATCGACACCATTCTTGTTGTTAGCAACTTGAAAATTGGTTTAGTTTTAAAACTAATAAACAACCATAAGTATAAACAAAAATTGAGAAAATAAAAAATTGAGAAAAATTTTATGCAAATTAATTTCAATTATGAATACCTTGTTAAATCATTGAATTTGTGTCCAATATAGAGCAATATAAGGAAATAAAATTATATTTAAAAATAAATTATTTCATAAATAGTTGGATTATTGATTTGTATTCTGTACATTCGGCAATAATTAAATTCATTTCGTCTGTAATGCAACCATAAAATTTGTAAAATCTCATGAGCAACTTGACAAAACTATTAGTACCACCTACGTCATGGCAAAAACCTGTAATAATTGTTATAGGTATAATTATTGGACTTGGTGCGTATCTTTTTAACGTTTCAAACGCATCATCTTATCTGTCCGATGACTCAAAGACCTGTGTTAATTGCCACGTTATGAACACTCAATACGTTTCTTGGAGTCATAGTTCGCATCGTTCTGCGACAAATTGTAACGACTGCCACGTGCCACAAGATAATTTTATTAACAAATATCTTTTTAAGGCAAAAGATGGAATGGGGCATGCCTACGCATTTACTATGCGGCTTGAACCTCAGGTAATTAAGATAAAAGACGCTGGCAAAGAAGTAGTACAGCAAAACTGTATTAGATGTCATACTTTTCCAAATGAAGAAGTTGGTACAAATAGTATTAACCTAACAGCTTGCGAGCAAGGAAAAGGAAAAATGTGCTGGGATTGTCATCGAGAAGTGCCACATGGGCGTGTGCGAAGTTTGTCTGCTTCTCCTGTGATTATATACGAGCAAAAGGATAATGTTCCTCAGTGGATTATTGACCATACACGAAAAAACACGCAATTAGAAAAATAAATTTTTTTTTTTCACAAACCTGTAAAATTTGATTATTATGAGTTCAAAACAACGCAAACCTTGGATAAACTGGTTGCTTTTTGTGGCAACAATTGTAGTGGTTTTTATCTTAGGGTTATTAGCTGCATCGGTTACGGAACGTAAACATGAAGCTGCAACTGCTTACAAACCAGTTGTTAAATTATCAGAGTGGGAGCCACGAAACGAAGTATGGGGCGAAAATTATCCACGAGAACATCAGTCCTATCGTCAAATGTCTGACACTACTTTTAGCAGCAAGTACAACGGAAATGCAATGATTGATATGCTTGAGGTTGACCCAAGACTCGTTGTGCTTTGGGCTGGCTATGGTTTTTCAAAAGACTACAATCAAGGGCGTGGACACGTCTATGCAGTAACTGATTTGACTAACTCATTGCGTAGTGGTGGACCAACTAACGAAAAAGACGGACCAATGCCAGCAACATGTTGGACATGTAAAAGTCCAGACGTGCCAAGAATGATGGCAAAAGATGGAATAGCTGAATTTTACACAGGAAAATGGGCAAGACTTGGCGCAGAAATTTACAACCCAATTGGTTGCGGAGATTGCCATGACCCAGAAACTATGAATTTACGCATCACTCGTCCAGCATTAGTAGAAGCATTTGAAAGAAACGGAAAAAAAATCCAAGATGCTTCGCATCAGGAAATGCGCTCTTTAGTTTGCGCTCAGTGTCACGTGGAATATTATTTCGACAAAAAAAGAGATGGAAAAAGTGCATACTTAACTTTTCCATGGGATAAGGGAATGAGCGTAGATTCTATGGAAGCCTATTATGATGAAATTGACTTTACAGATTGGACTCATAAATTATCAAAAGCACCAATGTTGAAAGCGCAACATCCTGGTTATGAAGTTTATTTGACAGGAATTCATGCTCAACGCAATGTCTCATGTGCTGACTGCCATATGCCGTATCGTACCGAAGGTGGTCAAAAATTTTCAGACCATAAAGTACAAAGTCCTTTGAATAATGTTGCAAATTCTTGCCAAGTATGTCATCGCGAAGAAACTGCCGAACTGATTAGTAATGTGTATGATCGCCAAACGCGATTGATTGAAATACGCGATAAATTAGAAGAATTATTAGTGAGAAGCCATGTTGAAGCAAAATTAGCTTGGGATAAAGGTGCAACTGAGGAACAAATGAAATCTATTTTGACGCATATACGTCATGCTCAGTGGCGTTGGGATTATGTTGCAGCAAGCCACGGTGGCTCGTTCCATTCGCCTGTTGAAATCGGTCGTGTCACAGGTACAGGTATCGAAAAAGCACAAGAAGCTCGCATTGAGTTAGCTCGTCTTTTGGCTGAGTTGGGACACAACGAAGCTGTTGAATATCCAGATATTACAACCAAAGCAAAAGCTCAAGCATTCATCGGAATGGATGTTGAGAAACTAAAAAGTGATAAACAAAAATTCTTGAAAAACCTCGTTCCAAAATGGAATGAAGAAGCCAAAAAACGTCAAGAAAGTTGGTCGGTCATTAAAGTAGAAACAAAGGAATAACTTTTTCAGGTTATTTGCCTAAAAATGTAAAAAAGCATCACAAGAAATTGTGATGCTTTTTTATTTATTATCAGCAGTAAACGCAGTACTATTTGAAACTAAGGTCTAAGACCTATTTTTTATGAAACGTTTAAGCTGTGAATTAACAACTTAGGTTAATAAAAAGCGTAAAAACTTTTGTAAGAGTACTTACTGTCAGTATGGCTTAAAGCCACACGGACAATAATTAGAACAATGTATAAAAACATATTACTATAATTACTAACTCAAGTTTCTGACTTCGCCCTTACATCCTGATATTTAACATATTGCAAGGAACTCAAAAAACGATATGTTTCTGTAAAGTCTTATGTGTCAATGATTTAAACCTCAAATAAAAATACAATTTTGATGTTATTATGCAGGTTGAGCTTTTTCGAAAATATCTGGAATTTTGGCATGTTTCATATAAACTTTACACTTTAAAAATCATTATTTTTCACTTAGTAAAATGAATTTAATAAAGTAAGCCATTAAAATTCCTAACTAAAACTAAATCAGGCGTAAGCAAAATTATTAATTATTAATTTTCCATTACTTAGTAAAGC
The DNA here is from genome assembly GCA_029934165.1 of Bacteroidales bacterium. Lineage (GTDB taxonomy): Bacteria > Bacteroidota > Bacteroidia > Bacteroidales > JAOZMU01 > JAOZMU01. The sequence continues at coordinate 810 of JAOZMU010000426.1, read as the reverse complement.
GTAAAAAATAAAGTTTGGTTTATTTTTTCACACTTTACTAAACCCTCGCATCTTTATTTGGCGGGACTATCTCCAGCTTTTTTGCACCCAAATAAAAAATATACGCCGCAATTGCCATTATTATATGGCTCAAATCCAAGTGATTAAACCACTTATTTATAGATAGTTTTGTCATGAAAACAACGGCAGCGATTGCTGTAATAAAAACAGCAATAATTATCAGTTTGCTACCTTTGTTTTTTGTCTTAATGAAAACATAACTTTGCAACGAGAGAACGACAATCATTAGTCCATAAGCAGAATGTACTTCAACAAAGAAAAAATTTAGTGTTATCATCGTTATTACCATAAAGGTTGCCAGTTCTATGATATTTACTATTTTAAAAACATTCGCGGTCTTTCTGGTAATCAATGGTTTAGCATGTTCTATTGATGCTCGCTCGAATAGCGCAATTGACAGCATACTGGTAATCCACCCAGGTAGTTTCCAACTAAACGAAACAGCGTATAAAAACGCATGACCAAATATTCCGCCAAACAATGTTGCAAATCCCATCGACATAAAATAATATCTAATAAAAGTATTTACCTTGTTTTTCTTTTCTTTCTTTAGCATAAAAAACGCGTAAAAACATACAGCAGAGACTAATAAATCTGTTGCTGTCGTAACTGGCTCATCAATACGAATATTGAAAATATGAATTGGTGGTTGTGTCTCCATTTGAGTCATTTTTTTTCTGAAAAAACATAATTAAGCACATCGTGGCATGTTTCATATAACAAAAATAAACTTTACACTTTTTACCGATT
>JAOZMU010000425.1 GCA_029934165.1 Bacteroidales bacterium | reverse complement strand
GTAACAGTAGGAGAATATCTTACGTTTTGTAAAGCAACAAACTCTCATTTGCCAGAATGGTTAGAAAAAAATAGTTCGTATTATATTCATGGAAGTGATAAAAATTATTATAGCAGTCGAGGTATGTCTGAAACTAATGTTAATTATCCTATAACTGGAGTTAGTTGGAATAATGCTGTTGCCTATTGCAAATGGCTTAGCCAAGAAACAGGGCAAACATGGAGACTACCAACCGAAGCCGAATGGGAATACGCAGCACGAGGAGGACAAAACTACAAATATGCAGGCAGCAACGATATTGATGATGTAGCGTGGCACGGTGGCAACTCCGGCAGCAAAACTCACCCCGTTGGCAAAAAAAAACCTAACGGCTATGGCTTATACGACATGACAGGAAACGTTTGGGAGTGGTGTTCGGATTGGTATGGCAGTTATGAAACAGGCTCGCAAACAAATCCTCAAGGTGCTTCAAGTGGTTCGTTTCGTGTTATTCGTGGCGGCGGTTGGAACTACTACGACAGTTACTGTCGGTCAGCTAATCGCAACAGCTACAGCCCCAGCTATCGCGCCCACAACATAGGCTTCCGCTTGGTGTTCGTCCCGTAGTTCGGTGAATGCTTATCCAGTTTCTTCTTTGAGCTAAAATTTTGCTTCAATTTTTTTAAGGGCAAGGGACGCAGCCCGAAAATAAAAAAATTGACGCAAAATTTTCTATAACACCGCTCTGCGGTCGATTTTTTTTTTGCGTTTTTTCACATTGTTACGTATGGCGTTGTTCTACGCTGGATTACATAGGGCGTTGTCCTACGCTGAGATGTATATGCCTTTCAGGCAATTGCTTTTTTTTGCCGAAAAATGCCTGAAAGGCATCAACAACACAGCACAGGGCATCGCCCTGTGAAAAATACGTGAAAATTGTGGAAATTGCGAAAAACAAACGGCATCGCATTGCGGAAAATATGCGGAAATTATGGAAATTGCGAAAAACAAACGGCAACGCCCTGTGAAAAATATGTGGAAATTGTGGAAATTGCGAAAAACAAACGGCATCGCCCTGTGAAAAATACGTGGAAATTGTGGAAATTGCGAAAAACAAACGGCATCGCCCTGTGAAAAATACCTGGAAATTGTGGAAATTGTGGAAATTGCGAAAAACAAACGGCATCGCCCTGTGAAAATACGTGAAAATTGTGGAAATTGCGAAAAACAAACGGCATCGCCCTGTGAAAAATATGCGGAAATTGTGGAAATTGCGAAAAACAAACGGCATCGCCCTGTGAAAAATATGCGGAAATTGTGGAAATTGCGAAAAACACACGGCAACGCATTGCGAAAAACAATGAAACCAAACCCCAAATTTTCATTTGTGGCTAACAATAGGTCGTCCTGTCGGACTTGTTGCAATGAAACCCCAAGTGCGTAGCACGACCCTATTGTTAGCCCACGACGGTAATTGTGGGAATAAAAATGGTTATTTATTAGTGGGGGATTTTTTGTTATTAAAAACCTGTTTTTCTTTTGTCGAGCTTTACGGTTTTGATTCTACCATTTTTAAATATTGCGCGATATATCAGTTTGCCGTCTTTAGAGTATTTCTTTTTTTGTCCGTTGCGTTTGCCATTTTCCCATGTTTCCTCTTGTTGTGGTTTTCCTGTTTTGTAGTAAGTTACCCATTTCCCGTGCCGTAAATTTTGTTTATATCCTTGCACTTTAGAGATTTTACCTCTGTTTGACCACACTTTCCAAACGCCATTTTTTTTGCCTTTGTCGTAGTTCTCTTCGCGCATTTTCGCGCCATATTTATTGTAGTATGTCCATAAGCCATGTCGCTCGCCACGCTCGTAACCTCCCTGCGTAATCATGTTGCCTTCTGGCGAAAATGTTGTACGTAATCCGTGTTGTAACGTGTCAAGGTAATTTTCGACGAGCCTTAGTTTTCCGTTAGGATACCAATATGCTGCTTTCCCCTCTTTGATACCATCGTTATAATCAACAGCATACAGCTTATTTCCCTTCTCATTCCATTCCGTCCAGATGCCTTGCATGATTCCTTTTTTAAACTCACCCTGCATTTTTTCTTTGCCGTTTTCGTGCCACGAAGCCCATTGTCCGTTCTCTCGACCGTTAGAAAAATTGCCCTCATGAAACTTGCGACCGTTTTCGTAAAACACTGTCCATAAACCATTTCGGACACCACTTGCATAGTTTCCTTCTTTCCAAACACCGCCATTCGAGTACCAATACGTCCATTTTCCATCCATTTCGCCATTCACGTAGTAGCCTTCGTTTCCTTTTTTGCCATTTGTTCGCCAATATTTCCAAAGTCCATGCTGCATATCGGTTTTAAAATTGCCTTCCATGTCAATTTTGCCGTTTTCGTTCCACCAAATCGCTTTGCCATGTTTTTTTCCTTCGGCAAAAGAAATCTGACTTTCCATTTCACCATTTTTAAACCATCGTGTGAAAGTGCTGTCAGACAAACCATTAATGTATTTGCCAACAAGTTTTTTACTTCCGTCTGAATGCCAAAATGTCCAAATTCCATCTTTTTCGCTTTCTCGTATATTGCCCTGCATTTCCATTTTTCCGTTTTCAAACCACACCGTAGTTTTTCCGTTGTCGTGGTTTATAACGCTTCGCAAACTACTAGTGCGATACCACGACATCCATTCGCCTATTTCGCGCCCTTCTGCGTATTTTCCGGTAGATAATTTGCTTCCGTTTTTATAAAAGGTTGTCCATGCGGAATCTTTGTAACCATTTCTATACCAGCCTTTTGACAATAATTGTCCGTTCGGATAATAATCTTCGATGTATCCGTTTCCGTTTTCTATGAGTTGTTTTCCTGTTGAATCAGCAAAAGACATAAGACGCTCAGTTTCAGAGGTGATATAACGCATTTCCTTTTTTATCCCGTTGGAATACCACTTTATCCAAAGGCTGTCTTTTTGGTTTTCTCTGAACCAACCCAAGATTTTCGGAACGCCATTTTTCCACCATTCGTAATAGATTCCTTTCTGAACTCCAGCCTCAAAAAAGCCTTCGTTGTGCTTCAAACTGCTTGGATAATAGTAGCTTATACGTCCATCGACAACTCCTGAGTTGTATTCTATTTCGCGCGATAGTTTTCCGTCTATGTTCCAAAATTGCCAAAAACTGTGCTTTTCGCCTGCGTATGTTGAGCCACGACTACTGATTTTATCTGTTGGCATTTTGTTTTCGCCCGGAAAAAATACTGTTTCGACACTATATACCGAACGGAAATGGTGTGCATAAGTTGAATCCGTTTTAGAAGGGTGTGGTACAGGCAGTTGGATAGTAATTGTACTCGAAAATACTTTTTCTTTATTCGCGCCTTCGACAGTCTCTATGCGTTTTCCTTTTTCATCGAAAGCATTGATTAGCCGCGAAGTACCATCTTTTCGGAAAAATTCTTCTTTTCGGCGTGTGCCGTTTTCGTCCCAGTATGTCCATAGCCCAGATTTTTTGCCGGCATTGTTGTATGTGCCAATAGCATAAGGCATTCCGTTTTTGTGCCAAGCATAGAATGCTGCGTTTGGGCGACCTCGGTAATATTTTGTTTCGCTGGCTTTCAGTCCATTAGGATAATAGACGATTTCTTTACCGTGCTTTTTTCCCATTTGGTAGGCGCATAAGGCTATTTGGTTTCCGTTGGTATCCCAAGTTTTCCAGATTCCGTCTTGTCTTCCAGAACGAACATAGCCTTCGGATTTTTTTGTTCCGTCTTTCCAAAATTCAATAATATCAGATGTTAAATTTGTCGGATATTTTTGTCCGTTTGCAAAACAGGATAAAATTGTTAAGATAACGAGTAGAAAAAAAAAATTGTATTTCATAGTTCAGATTATTTTTTGGTTGTAGCTGAAAACTCAGCATATTATTTTTTGGCATTAGTCAATATACACATATTCAATTATTTATCATATTAGACTTTGGACAAAAAAATATAAATTAATTAATTATGAAACAATAAAACGA